>JADZBY010000597.1 GCA_020851855.1 Anaerolineae bacterium | reverse complement strand
CTCGCTCTGAGGGAGAGAGGGGCCGGGGGAGTGAGGGTCAACGCGAAAACGGACTTTACAGACATACCCTGGTACATCAACTTGGTGAGGATTCCGGGTCGTTTCCCCCTCCCCCATGAACAGGGCGGGGCGAAGAGAGCCGGTTTTCCCTTCCCCTCTCTTATGGGGGGAAGGGCAGGGTTAGGGGGTTTTCTTTCCGAGTTGTGGTACTGGAGCTTGTGTTGAACGTGCAGGCATACCGTAAGTATTCTGGGTGAGGAGAGATCGCCGCCGATGGGTTCACGTATAGCTGCGCCGCCTTCGCCCGACTGGCAGCAAATCTACGTGCGCTGCGACGACGCCTCAGCCGTCGAGTCGGCGCTACGCGACAGGCTGGCCGCGCTGAGCTACCATCCCTATGACCCGTTTCCGGGCGGAATCGGCACACCGCCCGGCCTGAAGGACTTCGTGCGCCTGTTCCTGACCCCGCCGCTCGATGGTTGGCTGGCCATCCTCGGCGCGTGCCCACCCGACGTGCGTGATACGCTGCTGGTCACGCTGGAAGCCTGCGGCCCGGTCCTGGTCGCCTGGCTGGCCGGCCCAAACAGCGACATGGCGCGCTTTGTGAACGGTGCGCTCGATCCGGACGCGCTCGGCCCGTTTCTGCGCCCGGACATGTCGCCGGACGACGTGCAGCGCGTGCGGACGCAGAAGTTGGACGTTTCCGAACCGCCGCCGAAACAGAGCACGCTGCCCGGCGAGTTGGACCAGTTGGCGCGCAGCCGCAACGTCGACCCAGGGCAGGCCGCCCGCCTCATGGACCGGCTCACCGGCTCGTTGTTCGGCAAATTGGACCGCCAGTCCGGCGGAGAGGCGAGTGCGGTGCGTAATCAGGCGCGCGCGCTGCTTGAAGGCAAAGGTAAGGGCGGCCCGGATTGGGGCGGTGTGGGCGGGCGGCGGCTGATCGCGCTGGCGACGCTGCTCACGCTGCCGCCCACATGGCGCGAGCCGGGCTTCGAGACGATTCGGGATGCTTACGGCGTGGCGCGGCGGCTCCAGCGCAATCCGCGCGCGTCGCTGTTGCCCGACGAGCGCGACGCCCACGCACGTGTGCCGAATGCCCTGGACTACACGCCGCTGTATTTCGGCAGGTGATGGGCGATCAGGGCCGGCGGCCTACGAGGCGGGCGTTTCCGTCGCAGTCAGCTCAGGCGCGGGCGTCGTACTTTCGGTCAACGCGGGCAATTCCGGCGACGGCGTCGGCGTGGGCGCGAGTTGCTCCAGTGTCCCGGCAGTGAAGGTCTGGTCCACGATCTGGCCGCGTGCGCCGAGGATGCCCAGGTCGCGGTTGTTGATGATGGCGTGCAGCCCGGCCCCATTCGAGGCGCGAATGGCAATCGTATTGCCCCGGTACTGAAGGATGGTGTTTGGCCCCGGCGCGCCCTGATAGCTGACCTCGCCGTCCACCGTCACACGCAGCCACGTCCGGGCCACAATCTCAAGCTGTATGCTCACATCGCCCTCTCCCTCGGCGGCAGGCGGCAGCGGCGTGGACGGGGTCGGCTCGGTGTTCTGGGCGACAACGCCGCCGGGCGGCGCGTTCGGGTTGGGCAATGCGGTGGGGCGCGGCGATTCGGCGGTCCCGGTCGGCGCGGAAAGCGTCTCGGCCAGCGTATCGCCGTTCAGCGAGCCGCCAGGCATCGGGCTGAGGATCGGCGCACCGGGCTGGCCCTCGTTGCTGGCCAGATATTGCTGCACGAACTGCCCACCGCCAACGAGCGCCGCGACGAGCAAGACGATCAGCGCGACGAAGAAGAGCAGCGGCGCAATGCGCAGCCGTGGCCGCGCCGTCGGCTCCGGATCGCCCGCAGCAGTCAGCGCGGGTGGGATGGCCATCGTGCGGCTGGGGGCGACGCCGCGCACCGGCCCGCTCTGCGTGGCGCGCACCGGGTCAGGCGGCGGCGCAACCGGCGCGATGCTTGACCGGCGGGCGCGAGCGCGCCTGCCGCCGCTGCCTTTGGCCAGCGCCTCGTCCCAGCGCGAAACCATCCATTCGGCATCCAGGCCCAGGAAGCGAGCATAGTTGCGCAAGAATCCGCGCGTCTGCGGCGGCGAGGGAAGCAAAACGACCTGGCCGCCCTCAAGAGCTTCCAGGTATTTCTGGCGGATATGGATTCGCCGCTCCACGTCCGGAAGGGTCAGGTCGCGCTTCTGCCGAGCATCACGCAGCTCAGCCCCCAGGGCAGTGATGTCGGCGTTATCGGACATGGCTCTCCACCGGGGTTACGCCTGGGAAGCGTGAGCGGTCAACCCCTCACTGTGCGTCAGCGGGAGTCTCCGTCACAGGGGCAACGGCTTCGGCCTCAGCGCCTTCCACGGACTCCGCGGCGGGCGCGGCGGCGGCGGCAGCTTCGGCGGCAGCGCGAGCCTGCATCTGGGCCAGCTCTTCTTCGCGCACCACGAGCACATGCACCACCGGCGAAATATCGCCCATGCGCACCGGCACATCGTAGCGACCGAGTTCGCGGATGACGCGCTCGCTGATGCGGCGGCGGTTGATATCCACGCCGGTCTTTTCCTGAAGGGCGTCCTTGATCATCTGGCTCGTGATGGAGCCGTACAGCTTGTTGTTAGTGCCCGCCTTCACGCCGAAGACCAGCTCCACACCGTTGATCTTCGCCGCGGCTTCCGAGATGCGCCCGTTGACGACGGCGCGATTCTCTGCGGCCCTGGCGCGCAGGTCTGCCTGGTGCTCAAGATTCTGCTTGGTGGCGGGAATGGCCAGCTTGCGGGGGATCAGGTAATTGCGCGCGAAGCCGTCTGCGACGTTGACCACTTCGCCGGCCACGCCGTGCTTGTACACGTAGTCGGTCAGGATGACTTTCATGGTGCGGGAGAGTCCTTTTTCACACAGGGACGAACAACCTACCGTTCGGGTAGAGATTGAGGCGTTATCGTACCTTAAGAGTGGCCGATCTTCAAGGCCGGGAATAGGGCACGGCAGGGCTATCGCATCAAAGCGTCCTCACCCCCGGCCCCTCTCCATGTCCGCCACCCCCAAAGGGGGACCCCGACGGCATGGAGAGGGGAGATCGGCTGCCATGCCGGCGCGTGCTTCCCCCCTCTCTACACGGTACTCCGCGTGGAGAGGGGGGCAGGGGGTGAGGCGTTTTCCTGCTGCCTGCCTTAACGGCGGATTTTGATGTGATGGCCCTGTGGGGCACGGCCCGCGAGCGGCGCAGGCCGCCCGGTGGAGCGACGCTTAAGATGTTAACGCAACCTGCATTGGAGAATTGCGTAATAGCTCGCAGAATGTGAGTGTGTGGGCAGGGCCAAACGAACGGCCCACACGATAGAGAGGAAAACAAGCGATGACCGACGATATGCGTGACGAGCCGATGGAGCCGAAAGGGAAGCCTGACGAGGGTGCGAGCGGCGAGGCGAAATCTGCCTTCGAGGAATTTGCGCATCACCAGCGCCTGGCGCTCGAAGCGGCGGGCAAGGCCGTGTCTGCGCTGTTCCCGCCCGAATTCAAGTCGCACGGCTCGAAGGCCCTGGACGAGTTCAAGAAGTCGTTCCAGGTCCTTGCCGACCGGCTCAAGGAGATGATGGAGAAGGCCGGCGAGGCGGCGAAGGACCCAGGCGACGAGCCGCCCACCACCACGGGCAAGACCAAAGTCCGCGTCGAACTGAACTGAGCGGCGCCGCTGCGCCAGCACAGGGTAGATGTTCCAACGACCAGCCGGGGGTATACTCCGGCTGGTTGGTTTATAAGCCCTCAGCCACACCCCGCCAAGCTACCCACGTCGGCTCCCCTCTCGCCAGGTGAGAGGGCCGGGGAGTGAGGGAACGTTGATAGGTTGTCGTGAGACACGAGGAGCGGCGCGCATGGCGACCATTCGCCTTTACGATGTGCGAGTCGTCTTTGAAGATGAGCCGATGGTGGATCGCAGCGTGCGCAACGTCGTGGGCGGCCTGTTCCGGAACACGACCGGCGGCGCGATCACCACACACGGGGGGATGCCGGAGCCGTTCCGCGTCAATGCGCTGGACGGCGTCAACCTGGAAATCCGGCACGGTGAGACGATGGGCATCCTCGGCCCGTCCGGCTGCGGCAAGTCCACCCTGCTGCGGGCCATCGCCGGGCTGATCCCGCTCACCAGCGGCACGATCACCTACGACGACAGGGACATGGCGAACATCCCGCCCCACGAGCGCGGCATCGGCATGGTGTTCCAGACCTACGCGCTCTACCCGCACATGGATTCGGAGAACAACGTCTCGTTTTTCCTGCGCGTGCGCCGCCGCGACGAAGAGATCCCGGAAAAAGTGCGCGAAGTGTCCCGCGTGATGGGCATCGGCTTTGACAAGCTGCTGAGCCGCCGCCCGGCGGTGCTGTCCGGCGGCGAGCGCCAGCGCGTGGCGGTGGCGCGCTGCATCGCTCGCGACCCGACCCTGTTCCTGTTTGACGAGCCGCTCTCCAACCTGGACGCCAAACTGCGCGTCCAAACGCGCTCCGAGTTACGCCGCCTGATCAGCCGCTTCAAAATCACCGGCGTGTACGTGACGCACGACCAGACCGAGGCGTTGGCGTTGTGCGACCGGATTGCCATCATGCGCGAGGGTAAGATTGAGCAGGTCGGCGCGGCGCAATTCCTGCTGGAGCACCCGGTCAGCGCGATGGTCGCCACGTTTTTCGGCCACCCGCCCATGAATGTCTTCGAGGGCGTGATGGTTGAGGAGCACTTTCACGCCGACGATTTCAGCATCCGATTGCCGGAGCCGCGCCCGGCGGATGGGCGGCGCGTCCTGCTGGGGCTGCGGGCGGCGCATATCACGCTCGATCCGGATGGGCCGCTGGCGGGCGAGGTGGCGCTGGTCGAGCCGACGCCGGTCACGCGGTCGGTGCTGCTGTACGTGGAATCGAGCCGGAATAAGGTCATCGCCCAGGCCCCGCAGGACGCCGGGATTCGCCTGGGCGACCGGATTCGCCTGGGCCTGGACGTGTCGCACGCGCACCTGTTCGATGCGCACTCCGGCAGGCGGTTGTAAACCGGGCGGAGTGGTCCGGTTTAGCGGCTGTTACGAACTCTGAGCCTCACCCCCTGGCCCCCTCTCCACGCGGAGTACCGCGTAGAGAGGGGGAACAACGCGGCGGTGGGGCTGGCGCACTCCCCTCTCTAGGACTGCCGGGGTCCCCGACCGGGTTCCCATTGAACGCTTGCGTTCAATGGGTGGTCTGGGGGTGGCAGGCATGGAGAGGGGCCGGGGGTGAGGTCAGGGCCTAGTACCTCAACTAGAGAAGAAAACCCCCTAACCCTGCCCTCCCCCCCCCATCAAGAGGGGAAGGGAAAACCGGCTCTCTTCGCCCCGCCCTCTTTATGGGGAAGGGGTTGGGGTGGGGAAACAAGCCTGAATCCTCAACAGGATGAGGGCCTTGCCATCGTCTCTCGGGGCCATGTCCGCCGTGCGAAGTTCATAGCAGCCTCTAGCGGCGGATACGGCGTGTCAGAGCGCGCACGAACAACGATAGCTCGTTCAGGCGCAACAACGAGGCGAGGATCAGG
>JADZBY010000596.1 GCA_020851855.1 Anaerolineae bacterium | reverse complement strand
TGAAGGCGCGTCTTTCAGCCCGCAAGGGCTTCGTAGTCTTAGCCCCGTGCTTTAGCGCGGGGCCAGGCCCGGCGCGTTGTCGCCCCGTAATAGGCGCTCCACGGACTCCAGGTCGGGCGTGATGGTGCGCAGGCGGTTCGCGTACGTGCTCTGGAAGCCGTCCAGCGTGCCCTGGTGATAGTGGATGATCAGGTCCGGGTCTTTGAGCAAGTGCCCGGTCAATACGGCGACGATGTCCTCGTCACGGCGGATGACGCCGTTGGCGATCAGCTTACGCACGCCCGCCACCGACGCTGCCGAGGCCGGTTCACAGCCAATGCCCGCCGCGTCGATCATGGCCTTGGCATCCACGATTTCCTGGTCGCTGACGATCTCCGCGATTCCGCCGGTCAATTCCAACGTGCGGCGCGCCTTCACGAAGCTGGCCGGGTTGCCGATCTTGATCGCGGTGGCCACGGTGTGCGCCGTGACCGTGTGGCGCTCGGCAAAGCCTTCCCGGAAGCTCTGGTAAAACGGCGCTGCGCCTTCGGCCTGGATCACGGCGATGCGCGGCAGGCGGTCGATCAGCCCCAGGGCGCGCAGCTCCCGCAGCGCCTTGCCAAAGGCCGACGTATTGCCCAGGTTGCCGCCGGGCAGCACGATCCAATCCGGCGCGCGCCAGCGCCGCTGCTGAAGCATCTCGAAGACGATGGTTTTTTGCCCTTCGAGCCGGAAGGGATTGACCGAGTTGAGCAGGTAGATGCCGTAGCGGCGCGTCGCCTGGCGGACCAGATCGAGGCAGGCGTCAAAATCGCCCTGCACCTGCACGGCGACTGCGCCATAGGCCACCGACTGCGCCAGTTTGCCCATCGCGATGTTGCCGTGTGGGAAGAAGACCAGTGCACGGATGCCCGCCAGCGCCGCATACGAGGCCATCGATGCAGACGTGTTGCCCGTCGAGGCGCACGCGGCGTTCGTCGCGCCGACGAGGTGGGCGTGGGTCATGCCGCCGGTCATGCCCCGGTCTTTGAACGAGCCGGTCGGGTTTTCGCCCTCGTGCTTGAGCATCAGCCGGTCCGCGCCAACCCACGCCGCCAGTTTGGGCGGGACGCGGTACAGGTTCGTATTGCCCTCGCCGCGCGTGATGATGTGCTCCGCAGGCGCGCCGGGAAAGACCAGCTCCTTGTAGCGCCACACGCCGCTGTTGTAGGGCGGCTCGACTTCCCCCAGCCGCGAATCGAACAGGGCGCGGCTGACCAGCGGGCGCAACCGCTCCAGATCGTGCTCGACGGCCAGCAGCCCGCCGCACTGCCCGCAGACGTACACCGGATCGTCAAGCGGATGGGTGTGCCCGCAGTCAATGCATTGCAAGACGCTGATCGGGGAAGAGGGAGCGGCTGTCATGATCGTCGTTCTCCGCTGAGTGGGACGCGGCTGAGCATAGCATTCCTGTGCGGGCCGGTCAATTGGGCAGTTGGCCCGTCGTGGCGCGTCGGGTCAGCGCGCCCCCTTCGCCCCGGCGGATTTATCGAGCGGCACGCGCACGGCGGTGACGGTGGCCTCAGCGGTCTTCGTCTCGCCGCCGTACACGGCACAGCGCACGACCGCTTTGCGCCCGGCGATCTTTTCCACGTGCGCCACGAGCTTGATCGGCGCGCTGAGCGGCGTCGGGGCGAGAAAGCTGACATTCAGGTTGGCGGTGACGTAGCTGATGGCCGGGAGCGAGCCGTGTTCGCGCCCTTCGCGCCGATACGTCGCCGCGATGGCCGTCCACACCGAGTGGCAATCGCACAGCGACGCCACCAGCCCGCCGTACATCACGTCGTCAAACCCGGCGTTGTGATACGGCTGCGCCTGAAACACGCAGATGGCCGCGTCGTCCGATTCCGACCAGTAGCTCTTGATGTGCAGGCCGTGCGGGTTGGCCGGCCCGCAGCCGTAGCACGTCGCGTCCGGCCAGGCGTCTTGCAGCGCGGCGAAGTGTGCGGGCAGCATCGGCTCTCCGTGGTCCTGGCTCATCCCGGCCCGCCGCTCAACTGATGATCAGCCCACCGTCGACGGTGAGCACCTGCCCGGTGATGTACGACGCCTCGTCCGAGGCCAGGAACGCGACGGCGTAGGCGACATCGTCGGCAGTGCCCCAGCGTTCGAGTGGAATACGCTTGTTCAGCTCGTCCATCAGATTTTGCGGCAGGTTCGACGTCAGCGCAGTGAGCACGAATCCCGGCGCGACGGCGTTCACCGTGATCTGGCGCGCGGCGAGTTCCTTGGCCAGCGAGAGCGTCAGCCCGATCAGCCCGGCTTTGCTGGCCGCGTAGTTCGACTGGCCGCTCTGCCCGTGTATGCCGGACACGCTGCTGATGTTCACGATGCGCCCGTACCGTTTGCGCATCATGATCTTCGAGGCGGTCTTGATGCAATTCCAGGCGCTCTTCAGGTTGGTATCGATGACGACATCCCAGTCGTCTTCTTTCATGAGCATGATGATGTTGTCGCGCGTGGTCCCGGCGTTGTTGACGAGGATGTCGATCTTGCCGAATTGGTCGACGGCGCTCTTCATCAGGCTTTCGGCTTCGGCCAGCTTGCTCACGTCGGCCTGGATGGCGACCGCCTTGCCGCCCGCCTTCTCGATCTCGTCCACCACCTCGGCGGCGGCGTCCGCGCTGGCGTGATAGTTGACCACCACTGTTGCGCCGCGCTTGGCCAGCTCCAGTGCGATCCCACGCCCAATGCCGCGACTCGCGCCGGTAACGACCGCCACGCGATCTGTCAGAGATGCCATAGGTCTTTCACTCCTGGTGCGGGAATTAATGATAATGGCGCGCGCGCGGGAGTCAAATCGCCGCAGGACCGGCTATGCTTCCGGGGCGTCGTCGTCGGGCTGCTCCTCGCTGAGGCTCGCCAGCAGGCCTTGTACCGCTGCCTTGAGAGGCGGCAAATCGCTCTGAACCGTATCCTACACGGTTTCCAGGTCCAGAGCGCCATACTGCTCGATAAGCGTGTCGCCCAAAGCGGAGAACCGACGCCACGGAAATTGAGGTTGGCGCGCCAGAAGGTCGGGATCAAGGCGTTTGATGATCTCGCCAATGACCTCAAAGCAACGAATCGTGCCTTCCTGCGTGACGGTGGAATTGAGGAAGTCCTCTTGCCCCTTCTGCGTG
>JADZBY010000595.1 GCA_020851855.1 Anaerolineae bacterium | reverse complement strand
GTTGCCCTGCCGGTCAAACAGCACATTCTGCGGGCGCAGGTCGCGGTGGATGATGCTCTCGCCGTGGGCGTAATCGAGCGCCCGCGCGATCTGGTCCAGATAACGGGCAACGCGCGCACCGGACAGCGGGCGTTCGCGGATGCGCTGCGCCAGCGTGCCGCCCGGCAGCATCTCCATGACCAGATACAGCCAGTCGCCTTGCTGGCCGTGCCCGAACAGCGTGAGGATGTTCGGGTGGCTCAGGGCAGCGATGGCGTCGGCTTCGCGACCGAAGCGGCGCACAACATCGGGGTCGCGCGCCAGCCGGGTTTCGATGACTTTGAGGGCCACGATGCTCGCCGTGCCTGCCGGGCGCGCCTGGTAGACAACCGCCGTGCTGCCGACGCCAACCAGACTGATGATCTCGTATTGCCCTAGACTTTGCCCGATGAGGTCCGTCAATTGAGAGTCCTAATCGCGGATAGGCAATGCGCAGAGACGGTGTCCCGGCACACACGGGCATTATAGCATCAGGGGCAAAAGTCTGTGCGCGCGCCGCCGCGTGGTGGTATTATCGCCACGACGGCTGGCGCTTTTATTTCCAGCCCGGCAGGGGAGTTTTTACCGTGCTCGACAACCATCCGAGAAGAGAATCAATCGTGGCCATGGCCAGAGTCCTGGTCAACTATTCGACCCAGGTCAAGCCCGGCGACCGCGTCCTGTTTCGTGGCACGTCGCCGCTGGCGCAACCGCTCATGCAGGCGCTGACCGCCGAGGCGCTCAAGGCGGGCGGCATCGTCTCCAACTACGTGCACATGAGCGGCGAAGACCGGATTTTCCTGGAGAACGGCAGCGACGCGCAGCTTGAGGCGGTCAACCCGATGCTCAAGCTGATGTACGACACCGCCGACGTGATCATCCGCATCGAGGCCGAAGAAGACACCGCCGCGCTGGCCGGCTTCCCAACCGCCAAAGCCCAGGCGCGGGCGCGCGCTTATGGCGGGCTGCTGTCTGTCCAGATGGCTCGCGAGTCGGATGGGACCTTGCGGCGCTGCACGACGCTGTTCCCGACGGAAGCCTATGCGCGCGATGCGGGGATGAGCGTCGCGGAGTACGAGGATTTCGTGTACGGCGCGTGCATGGTCGACCAACCCGACCCGGTGGCGCACTGGAACGCGGTTCACGCCCAGCAGCAGCGCCTTGTGGACTTCCTCAAAGGGCGAAAGCTACTCCAGGTGCGCGGCGCGAACATCGACCTGAGCATGAGCATCGAAGGCCGCACCTTCGAGAACGCCAGCGGGCGCGTCAACTTCCCCGACGGCGAGATTTTCACCGGGCCGGTCGAAGCGAGTGTGAACGGCTGGGTGCAGTTCACCTTCCCGGCCATCTACCGGGGCAATGTGGTGCGGGGCGCGCGGCTGGAATTTCGCGATGGCGTGGTCGTAAAAGCCACAGCGGACGAGAACGAGGCCTTCCTGAATGCGATGTTGGACACCGATGCGGGCGCGCGGCGGCTGGGCGAGTTCGCCATCGGCACGAACACGGGCATCGACCGCTTCACCGGGCAAATTCTATTCGATGAGAAGATCGGTGGGACCGTTCATATGGCGCTCGGCAAGGGCTACCCGTTCACCGGCTCCGTGAACGACTCGGCCATCCACTGGGACATGATTTGCGACATGCGCGGCGGCGGCGATATCCTCGTGGACGGCCAGCGCTTCTACGAGAACGGCGATTTCGTGGTCGGCTGAGGCGGGCGGATAACCCTCACTCCCCCAACCCCTCTCTCCCTCATGGAGAGAGGGGAGAAAGACAGGATGCGCTGTATGCCGGCCTCCCCTCTCCATGAGGGAGCACCTCTGAACGAGCGACGTAAAGAGAAAGACCGGATGCGCTGTCCGCCGGCCTCCCCTCTTCATGAGGGAGAGGGGCCGGGGGTGAGGGTTCACACAGAGTGGCCCTGGATGCTGTTGTGAACTTCCGGCCTCACCCCCTAACCCCCTCTCCACGCGGAGTACCGCGTAGAGAGGGGGAACGGCATAGGTTCGCTCGCTCCCCTCTCTACGGCTGCCGGGGTGGCAGTCGTGGAGAGGGGTCGGGGGTGAGGTCACGGTGTTGCTATCGTCTATCTGGGCAATGTCCGCTGGTCGAAGTGCGTAACCCCCTCTAATTCAGGCTCGGCGACTTCTTGGGCGGCGGGATGGGCGGCAGGTTGTCGAGCGTGTCGCCCTCATCGACATCGGAATCGTCGTCCTCATCGTCGTCATTGTCGCCAAACGGTGAGCCGAAGACCGCCGGGCGGCCTGTACCTGGCCGGGAGCCGAAGATGGACGGGCGCGGCCTGCCGGGACCGGAGCCGAACAAGGGTCCTGGGCCACGCCGTTCCGGCATATCCGTGTTCGTCTCGATCACAAGCTTCAACATATCGTGCAGCTTCTTTTCCAGCTCTTTTCGCTTCTTCTCAAGGTCGTTAACCTGCTCGGTGAGGCGCGCGTTTTCTTTGCGCATCGCCTCAAATTGGGAGCGCCGGGCGTCCGCGCGATGCATTTCGGCTACGGCGGTCACGCTGCCGACTCCCATGCCGAACAAGACGACCATGATGCCCAGAAGCGCCGTCCCATCACGCTGCTCGCGGGCCATGGCGAGCGTCACATACGCCTCGATGCGCTCAAGGGCCGGCGCGCCTTCGGGCACGGTCGGAACACGGGTCGAGATTCCGTAGGCGACGATGAGAATGCCAAGCACCGCCGTGGCAATCGTCACGATCCAGCCGCAGATCACCAACACGCGCTGGGTCAGCGACATTTTCGGCGGTTCGTAGGTCACCGGGGGACGCGAAGCAGCCCCGAAGAATGGCGGGCGCGGGGGTGTGGACATCCGTACTCACTCCTTCCAAACGCTTAAAGGTGAATCACGGCAGAATGTGACGCCAAAAGCCTGCACGCACGGCGTACAGGTCATTTTCGGTCAACGACTCCGGAAATGGCTGAGGGACACCCCTTATTTTAATGGATGTGCATTACAACGACGATTACGAACGATGGCGGATGGCCGGTCGCCCCTTGCCGCGCGGGCAGCGAGGGGCAACGTTGAGGTTGGTTATACGCGCTCGCGAACCAGCCGGAGCAGGTCGCGGGCTTTGGGCATCTGCCCGGAGAGCAGCACGTTGACGCGAAAGAAGCGCGCCGCCAGCCAGATGAAGCCGATCACGGTCAGCGACAGCAGGGTGATGCTGATGGCCAGCTCGATAAAGGGCACCTCGACCAGCGCCGCGCGCATGACCATGCCGATGGGCGCGGTGATGGGAAAGATGCTCAGGGCGACGGCCAGCGCGCTATTCGGCGCGGCGGCGACTGCCGGCATGGCATACACGGGCAGCACGGCAGGCAGCGTGATCATGGTCACGTACTGCGGCCCTTCGCGCATATTCGTCACCAGCGCGCCGATGGCGGCGTAGGCAGCTCCGAACAGCAAGAAGCCCAGCACGTAGTAGATGGCCATCACCGCCACCTGGTTCGGCGTCACGCCCAACCCGATCAGGTTGGGGTCAAGCTGGCCAAGCTGAGACAGGATGAACAACAACGCCGCGCCCCAGGCCACCATCTGAAGCAGGCCGAGCACACTCAGGGCGAAGTACTTGCCGAACAGCAGATCGCGCGGGCGGATGGAAGAGAGCAGCACTTCGACCATGCGGTTCTCTTTTTCCTCGACGACGCTCTGCATCAGGTAGCCGCTGGTGGTGAACGTGCTGAGCAAGAGCACCAGCACGAAGACGTAGACCAGGCCCATCGCGGCGTCGTCGTTTTTCACCTGGACTTCACCCGCGTCGCTCAGCGTGTGGTTCTCCACGCCGAACTGGCGCGCCTGCAAGACCATGATCACGCGCGGATCGATGGCGTCCGGCAGTTTTTCTTTCAGGCTGTCGATGATGAGCATGCGCAGCGCGCCGCTATCCAGGTTGTCGAGGCCGGGACGGTTGACGACCATGCGCACGTCGCCCGTGCTCAGGTAATCCGACTCAACCACATAGTACGCGCTGATCACGCCGTCCGCGACGGCCTGCTGCGCCGCTTCCTGACTTTCGAAGGCGACCAGGTTGGTATACGTCGACGGCTTGAGCAGGCCGGATTCGTCCACGTAACCGAGCGGCAGCACGTCCCGCAGCGGGCTGTCTTCCGCGATCTGCGGCGTTTGCGGCTGGCCGGATTGTTCCGCCTCGGCCTGCCGCGCGTCGCTGTAGGCGCGCAGCCCGAAGAAGATGGCGATGGCGATGATTGGCACGCCAAAGGTGATGAACTGGTAGCTCCGCCGCTTGGCCTGCCGGACGATTTCATAACGAAAGATGCGCCAGATACCGGTCATACGCCCACCTCCTTGGCCTGGGCAGTGCTGGTGACCATCTGCGGTTGGCGTCCGAGCATGGCGCGCCAGATTTCACGGACACCGGGCCGCTTGCCATAGTTCAGCATTTGGGCGCGGAAGATGCGCGCGGCGACCAGCATCACGATCAGCACAGTGACGAACAGGATGCCCGCGCTGAGCAGGATTTGCCAGACCGGGACGCTCGTCAGCGCTGCGCGCAGGATCATGGCCACCGGCGAGGTGAACGGGATCATGCTCATCAGGACCGGGCCAGGGCCGTTCGGGTCCATGATGAACAGCACCATCAGCGCCAGCGGGATCACGGATGGCAGCACCAGCAAGGACGCCACCTGCCGCCCTTCCTGCTCGGCGTTCACCGTGGCCCCGATGGCCGCCTGGATCGAGCCGTTGAACAGGAAGCCCAGCGCCGTGAAGACCAGCGTGACGACGATCAGCTCCGGCGAGAACTGGAGCGCGCCGGTGATGCGGCCCAGGTTGAGCGTGCCGCCCAGCGCCCCCATGGCGATGCCGAAGCCCACCCAGATGCCAAGCTGCGTCAGGCCCAGCAGGCCCATACCTAGCATCTTGCCCCACAGCATCTCCGAAGGGCGGGTGCTGGTGATGAACAGCTCCATCATCCGGTTCTCTTTTTCTTCGATGAGGCCGGACATCAGGAACTGTGACGTGGTCATGGTCAGGATGAAGATCAGGACTCCGACGAAGACCGGCGCAAGGAACGTGACGAACAGCGCCAACTCGTCCAGCTCCTGGTCGGAGCCGGCGCGGAAGATCTTCAGCTCGCCAAGCGGCGATTGCAGCCGCTCTGCGATCTGCGGATCGCGGATGCCGGCGGACAGCGCCTCACGGATCTGCCCGGCCAGCTCGCTGCGCAGCCCGTCGTTGAGCGCCTGAGTCTGCCGGTAATAGGCTTCCAGCGTCGGCAGCGAGAGGAAATTCGACGGGATAACGTAGTAGCCGTCGATCTCCTGCGCCTCCAGCGCGCTGGCCGCTGTTTCGGGCGATTCCATCTGCTCGAAGGGCGCTTTGAGCGTGTAGTCGGCGAAAATCCCGGCCTGATCGACCACGCCCACGCGCGTATAGCCGCTCGTATCGTCCATGACCCGCGACATCAGCCCGAAGACGATTGCCCACACGACGACCATGAAGATGGGCATACCAAACGCGGTGAACAGGAACGATTTGCGGCGGAAGTTGACCAGATACTCCCGTTTAGCGATTAGCCACAGTTTGCGCAGGCTCACGGCTCGCCTCCCGGTGGTTGTGGTTATGGTTATTCTCCGGCCCACCCGCGACGCGGATGAAGATGTCGTTCAGGCGCGGCACGGCCAAGGCAAAGCTCTTGACGTGGTGCGCCGGGCTGGCGGCGAGCGCCTGCATGATGTCGTCCGGCGTAACGCCGTTGGCCAGATAGAGCGTGAACGAGCGGCCCACGTCGTCGGGCTGGACGCGGACGACGCCGGGCAGCGCTGCCCAGTCGCCCTCGCCAGAGACGATGACGGCGTTTTCCGCGTACTGCTGCCGCACCTCGTCCACCGGCCCGTACAGGACGCGCTTGCCACGGTTGATCATCATCAGCCGATCGGCCATCTCTTCGATCTGGTACATCTCGTGCAGGCTCATGACGATGGTCGTGCCACGCGCCCGGCGCTCGAAGATCATGCTCTTGACCATATCGGTATTGACCGGGTCCAGGCCGGAGAACGGCTCGTCGATGATGATCAGGTCCGGATCGTGCAGCACGGTGGCGATGAACTGAACCTTCTGCGACATGCCACGGCTCAGCTCGCTGACCTTGCTCTTTTTGTTCGCGCCCAGGCCGACCTCGTCGAGCATTCGCTCGGCGCGGCGCGAGGCCTCGTGCGCGGCCAAGCCCTTGAGCGTGCCCAGGTAGGTGAGCAACTCGACCAGCCGCACGTTTTTGTACAGGCCGCGCTCTTCCGGCAGGTAGCCGATGCGGGCTTTGGTCGCCTCGCTGAACGGGCCGCCCAGCACCGCGATCTTGCCGGCGTCGGGCCGGATGATGTCCAGGATCATGCGGATCGTGGTCGTCTTACCAGCGCCGTTGGGGCCAAGTACGGCGAAAATCTCCCCCTTGCGCACGTCGAAGCTCAGATCGTCCACGGCCACATGCTGGCCGAAGCGCTTCGTGACGTGGCTGACTTCGATGGCGTTTGGCGAATCCATCGCGAAAAGAACTCCTTGCCAAGCCAACACACCCGGAAACCTTTACGCAGGAATAGCGCGGAAGGTTGCACCGGGTGCGACCAACTATCGGGCTGAGGGCAGGGCATCCGAAGGATGCCGGTGGGTCCGCTGACCGAGAGGGCATGTGGCGACGCCTGGAAGCGCCGCCAGCAGCGCGGGCGCGGCTTAGCGGGCCTGGGATTGAGGACGAGGGCGGCTCTTGGGTGGGACGGTGTAGACGATCAGGCGGGAGCCAGCCAGCGTATGGCCATTCAGCTTTTGCACCGCTGCACGCGCGTCTTCCGGCGACTGCATTTCGACAAAAGCGTAGGCGTGCAGCCCGTGGTTCGGGTTGCGCATGAGACTCACCGACTCGATGGGGCCGTGCTCCCCAAACAGGTGGGCCAGATCGTTCTCCGTGACTTCCGGCGCTATATCGCCCACGTAGATGCGCTTGTGGTTCATACGTGCGTCCTGTACTTTACGAAATTCATGATGTCGAAATGAGTATACACCGGAATGCCGTGATTTTGTAGCCAGTGACGGCTCACAAATCTCTAACTATTCCCTAAGAAAGCTTGACTGCTTAAGCATGTACCAACAAATGTTAACACTACATAATATCTTCAATCTTTAATCAAGAAACGCGGGCCGAAAGTCGGGGGCG
>JADZBY010000594.1 GCA_020851855.1 Anaerolineae bacterium | reverse complement strand
GCGCTGAAGCGACCGGGCTGAGTCTACAAAGCCCTGACGGGCTAGAGCGCGTCTTCAGCCCGGCGCTGAAGCGACCGGGCTGAGTCTACAAAGCCCTAACGGGCTAAAACGCGCCTTCAGCCCGCCAGGGCTTCGTGATTTCAGCCCCGTGCTTCAGCGCGGGGCGATCATGTACCCACAAGGTGTTTCAAGCGGCCACCGCCTATCTGTTCACCTGTGGCCGCGTATTGAGGAGTATCTCTCTCGTGCGAAAACAGGCGTTTGCCTTCCTTCTCGTAGCCGGCCTGCTGATGGCTGGTATCGCCGCGCAGCCCGCCGCTGCCCAGGACCCGACCGCTACGCCCACCGGTTACAGCGGGCCGCTCGCCGCCGAATTGAACGTGTACAACTGGGGCGGCTACATCGATGAGACGCTGCTGGACGAGTACACCGAAACGTATGGCGTCAGCATCAATTACAGCAATTACGTCACCCAGGAAGAGATGTTCTCGCGGATGCAGGCGGGGCAGGTCTTCGACGTGATCTTTCCCACCGACTACATGATCGACCGGCTGATCCAGTTGGAGATGATCGCGCCGCTCGACAAGAACAACATCCCGAATGTCGCCAACATCGATCCGCTCTTGCTGGACACCTGGTACGATCCGGGCGGCGTGTACTGTGCGCCGTCGCAGTGGGGTGTATCGGGCATCGGCTACGTGACGAGCCTGGAGCGCGTCCCGGATAGCTGGGCGGCGCTCTTTGACCCGGAGCAGGCGGCGTATTACGATGAAAACGGTGGCATCAACCTGCTGGACGACCCGCGCGAATTGATCGGCGCGACGCTGCAATACCTGGGCTATTCGGGCAACGACGAGGACCCGGAGCACCTGAACCAGGCGCGCGATGCCTTGATCAACGTGCTGCCCTACGTCAAGTACATCAACGCCAGCGACTATATGGATACGCTGCTGCCCACCAAGGAAGTGGTCATCTCACACTCGTGGGATGGCCCGGTGCTCCAGGCGGCGCGCGCCACGGCCACCGAGGAGAATCCGGCGGGCGAGTGGGCCTTTGTGCTGCCCAAAGAGGGCGGCTTCCGCTGGCAGGACGGCCTGTGCATCCCGTCGAACAGCCCCAGCAAAGCCACCGCCGAGCACTTCATCAACTTCCTGCTCTCGGCGGACGCGGGCACACGCATCGCGGCGCGCACCGGCTACCTGACGGCCAATATGGCGGCGCGGGCGCTGATCCCGGAAGACCAGCAGGGCTTTGCGCCGACGGAAGCGCAGGTCAAGAAGCTGGAATGGTTCCGGCCACTGTCTGACGAGGCGCTGGCGCTTTACGATCAGGTGTGGACGGAGTTCCGGGCTTCACAGTAACGCCTCACCCCCTGGCCCCCTCTCCACGCCGAGTACCGCGTAGAGAGGGGGAAAGAGCGCGAGCGCGATCTGCGCTCTCCCTTCTCCAAGTTGGAAAGCGGCTGGGGGTGAGGTAAAAACATTCGCCGATGGGGCAACGCGCCCCGGTTGGGGTCTGGATTGAGGTCGAGGTTGCGCCGCCCGGGATAGCCGTATGCAGGCGTGGTTCCGGGCGGCGCGCCTTTACCCGGAAAAAGGAGAGTGAAATGCGCAAATCGGTCCCTCTGGTGGTTGGTGTGGCGCTGATCATGGCCGTCACACTGGCTGGCCTGGTTCTGCCAGGCGTCACGGCGGCTCAGTCGGAGCCGGAACTGGCTCCCGAACTGTACGTGTACAACTGGAGCGACTACATCGATCCCAGTCTGCTCGATGAGTACGAGGAGACGTACGGCGTCCGGATCGTGTACGACAATTTCGCGACCAACGAGGAGCTATTTGCCCGGATGCAGGCCGGGGCACAGTATGACCTGGTGTTTCCCACCGACTACATGATCGCCCGCATGATCGCGCTTGAGCTGATCACGCCGCTGGACAAGGACAACATCCCGAACTACAAGAACATCGATCCCTTCAACCTCGACAACTGGTTCGATCCCGGCGGCGAGTACTGTGTGCCGTACAACTGGGGCACGACGGGCATCGCCTATCGCCTTGACCTGGACCTGGACGAGCCGCCGTCAAGCTGGGGCGCGCTCTTTGACCCGGAACAGGCGGCGATGTACGCGGCGATGGGCGGCATCAACCTGTTGGACGATCCGCGCGAACTGATCGCGGCAGGACTCGCCTATCTCGGCTATCCGATCAACGACACGGACCCGGAGCATCTGGCCGAGGTGCGCGACACGATCATCGATGTGCTGCCCAACGTGAAGTACATCAACAGCTCGGATTACCAGGATACGCTTCTCATCCCCGGCGAGGTGGCCATCTCCCACTCGTGGGACGGCTCGTCCATCAAGGCGGCGCTCGCCACGGTGAGCGACGAGTACCCGGAAGGGCTGTGGCGGCACGTCACCCCTGAAGAGGGCGCGCCGCGCTGGCAGGATGGCATGTGCATCCCGACCAGCAGCCCACGAAAGGCGACGGCGGAGCACTTCATCAACTTCCTCTTGGAGCCGGAGAACGCGGCGCGCTCTGCCAACCTGACCGGTTACATGACCGCCAATCTGGCCGCGCACGATCTGTTGCTGCCGGAAATCCATAACATGATGCCGGATGAGGAGCAGTTGCAGCGCCTGGAATGGCTGCGCCCGCTCGACGAGGACGGCATGATGCTCTGGGACCAGATTTACACGGAGATTCGCGCCTCGCAGTGACCCTCGCCCCGGCCCTGACCACGCGGGCGAGGGGCTGGGGGAGTGAGGGCAGCGAGCTATGGTGAGGTAAAAGGGCTATCGCATCAAACCAGCACCGACCGGCGAGCCGCCCTAATCTGCCCAGCGCTGATGGACTTTCAGGTATTGGCGCGGATCATCGGGCGCGCCCGGCGCTGAAGCGACCGGGCTGAGTCTACAAAGCCCTGACGGGCTGGAATACGCTTCTAGCCCGAAGGGCTTCGTAGTTTCAGCCTGGACCTTCAGGTCCGGGCGATACGATCCGTGTTTGTGAAAATCCGCCGGCGCGAGGCGTTCGCGGTCGTTTGTGGTGTGATAGCCCTGGGTTATATGCAAGGAAATGCACATGTCAAAACGGTTGCTGCTTACTTTCTGTGCCCTGCTCATGGCGCTCGGCGCGGCGCTGAGTGCGTCTGCCGTGATGGCCCAGGATGATCCGGAGCTTGACCCGGAGCTGTACATGTACAACTGGGCCGATTACATCGACCCGGCGGTCATCGAGGAGTACGAGGCGCAATACGGCGTGCGCGTCATTTACGACAACTACGCCACGAACGAGGAGCTATTCGCCCGGATGCAGGCCGGCGCGGAATATGACCTGATCTTCCCCACCGACTACATGATCTACCGCATGATCGAATTGGGCCTGATCACGCCGCTGGACAAGGCGAATATCCCGAACTTCGAAAACGTCGATCCCTTCAACCTGGACAACTGGTTCGATCCGGGCGGCGTGTACTGCGCGCCGAATACGTGGGGCACGACGGGCATCGCCTACCGCGCCGACCTGGAGCGTGCGCCGACGGGCTGGAACGCCATCTACGATCCGGAGCAAGCGCAGTATTACCAGGAACAGGGTGGCATCAACCTGTTGGATGACCCGCGCGAGGTGATCGGCAACGCGCTGCTGTACCTGGGCTACGACCTGAACGACACCGACCCGGAGCACCTGGCCGAGGCGCGCGACACCGTCATCGCCATCCTGCCGTACATCGAGTACATCAACAGCACCGACTACCAGGATACGCTGCTCATCCCCGGCGAGGTGGTGCTCTCGACCTCGTGGGACGGCTCGACCATCCGCGCGGCGATGGCGACCAAATCCGAAGAATACCCGGATGGCATGTGGATTCACCTGATCCCGGAAGACGGCGCGCCGATGTGGCAGGACGGCATGTGCATCCCGGCCAACAGCCCACGTAAGCGCACCGCCGAGCACTTCATCAATTTCCTCTTGGAGCCGGAAAACGCGGCGCGCACGGCCCAAATGACCGGTTACATGCCCGCCAACATGGCCGCCTACGATCTGATCCCGCCCGAAGTGCACG
>JADZBY010000593.1 GCA_020851855.1 Anaerolineae bacterium | reverse complement strand
GCACCGCGATCTCGCGCATGTTGGCCGTCTCCACCTGCGCGATGCCCGCGTGCACGGTGCGCGCGTGGTAGTACTTGATGTCGGCGGTGATGATATCCTGGGCGCTGCGCCCGCTCATGCCCGCGCCTGCGTCCAGCATCTTTGCCCCAAATTCCACGATTGCCTCAGACGGGCTGCCATCCTTGACCGGGAACCCGGCCATGATCGCCAGCGCCTCGGCGGCCTGCCGGTCGCGCGGCGTCGTCGTCGGAGACCGGAAGACCAGCGTGTCCGACAGGATGGCGGCCATGAGCAGCCCGGCGATGGGCGCGGGAATGGTCAGCCCGTGATCGTGCGCCCGCTCATAGACCAGCGTTGAGCAGCAGCCGACCGGCTCGACCACAAAGCGGATGGGCATCGTCGTGGACAGCGCGCCGAGCCGGTGGTGATCGAGCACTTCGATGAGTTCCATCTCTTGCATACCGGGCACGCCCTGATCGGCCTCGTTGTGATCGACGATGATCAGGTTGCGGCGCGGCGGCGCGAGCAACGCGGATTTGCGCACGATGCCCGCATATTGCCCTTCGGCGTTGACCACCAGAAATTCGTCCTGCTCCGCCCGCAACGCCTGCCCGATCACGTTCCGAATCGGCTCCGCAGCGCTCAGAATGACGCCGTTCGAATCCACCGTCGCTTCGACCGGGTGGCCGAGCACATCGGCCAGCGCCAGCACCGATGTCGAACTGAGCGGCTCGGCCAGCTTGGAGAACAGACCTGCCCCTGAAATGAGTCCCACCGGCCTCTCGCCCTCGTCGAGGACCGGGGCCGGGCGCGCCGTCTGGGCGATGCCCTGGATGGCCGAGAGCACTGTTTGCCCCTTGCGCAGCGGCTCGACGCGGTCGGCCACATCGCCCACCCGCGTCCACAGATCGCCCACCAGGGGCGGCGGTTCGATCCCGAAGTGGTCGAGCACAAAGGCGGTCTGGGCGTTCACCTCGCCCGCACGCCCGGCGACGTGCTGCCCCGGCCCGATGGCGTTCAATACCCACGCATAGCCCACCGCCGCCGCGATGGCGTCGGTGTCCGGATTACGGTGGCCGATGACCAGTGTCGGTTTTTGATCCTTCATATCTTACTTTTTGCGCTTCCTGAGACTGTGCATTCTACCCGATTCCAATACGTTGACGCCCCTGGGACAAGGGGATACACTTCAATCGTTCGCAACCGTCGTGCTGATCGGTCAGCGGTATGTGGAACGCGTGTACGCTCTGCCGCATGGGCATCCCAACGCTCATGTGCGACTGGCCGAATCATATAGCATGTGCCTCGTGTCTTACCACAGGGAGAGAGTTGCCCATGAACAAGCGGTTCTTTTTCTCCATATTGCTCCTGACCGCGCTGGTTGCTGCTGCCGCCGTTGGCACTGCCGCGCCCGTCGCTGCTCAGGACGGATTGACAATCGGCTATATTCTGGTCGGTCCGCAAAATGACAAAGGTTGGAGCCAGGCCCATTTTGAAGGCGCTGAATACGTCGAAGAGAAAATCCCCGGCGTCAGCAAGATCGTTTTTGACCGCTTGAACGTTGGCGACAATCCGAACATCACGCTCGAACAGGTTGTCGAGAACATGATCGACCAGGGCGCCACCCTGATCTTCACCACCTCGGACGAGTTTGGCCCGGATACGCTCGCCGTCGCGGAGAAGTACCCGGATGTGACGTTCATGCACGTCTCCGGCGACTCGGTGTTGCGCGGCGTCGCGCCGGCCAATGTCGGCAACGTCATGGGCAAGATGGAATACATGAAGATGGTGGCGGGCTGCGCCGCGGCGCTCAAGTCCGAGACGAACCACATCGCCTACCTCGGCCCGCTGATCAACGACGAGACGCGCCGTCTGGCCGTGTCGGTGTACCTCGGCGCGCGCCACTGCATGGAAATGGCCGGGAAAGACCCCGCCGACCTGAAGTTCGAAGTGAAGTGGATCGGCTTCTGGTTCAACATCCCCGGCGTCACGCTTGACCCGACCGAAGTCGCCAACGGCTTCTTCAACGGCGGCGCAGACGTGATCATCTCCGGCATCGACACGACGGAAGGCACGGTCGTGGCCGGGCAGCGCGCCGACCGTGGCGAGCGCGTCTTTGCGGTCCCCTACGACTATCGTAATGCCTGCGAGATCGCGCCCGATGTGTGCCTGGGCGTGCCATACTTCAACTGGGGTCCCACCTACGTCGGCATCGTGCAGTCGGTCCTGGACGGGACCTGGGAGCAGGGCTGGGTGTGGAACGACCCCGACTGGGCCGACCTGAACAACCCGGACACGTCGGCGGTCGGCTTCGAGTACGGCCCGGCGCTCTCTGACGAGGAAAAGGCCATGCTCGATGAGTTCATCGCCGGCCTGGCCGACGGCAGCATCAACCTGTTCACCGGCCCGCTGAACTACCAGGACGGCGCGCCCTTCCTGGCCGAAGGCGAAACGGCCACCGACGAGCAGATCTGGTACATGCCGCAGCTCCTCGAGGGGATGGAAGGCGACAGCACGGCGGCTGAATGAGAGGCCCCGCGCCCTGATTTCGTGACGCTGAAATACGACCAGCCGGGGGCATGGCTCCCGGCTGGTTGACTCTGGCATCTGAATGGAATTACTGACCGTGTCAGGTGGACCTGGTGGAAGTCGCATCCACGTCCACAGCGCAGTTAACGCCGCGTTTCGCCGTTTGACCATGCGCCTTCCGGCTACCTGCGCGACCTGTCGCCGTGTCGATACTGCTCAGGCCCGGGGTCATGCTATCACACATCGGGCGGTCCGTGAAGGGCAATCTGCGGAAAGCTGAAAGGCTGAAACAGACGATGCACGTCGAAATCGACCGGGTCACCAAGATTTTCGGGACGCTGCGCGCCAACGACGGCGTGTCGCTCAGCCTGGAGAGCGGGCGCATCTACGCCATCCTGGGCGAAAACGGCGCGGGCAAAAGCACCCTGATGAAGATTCTCTCCGGCTTCATGCCCGCCGACTCCGGGCGCATCCTCATCGACGGCCAGCCCGCCGCCTACGATACGCCCGCCGGGGCGCTGGCGCGCGGAATCGGCATGTTGCACCAGGACCCGCTCGACGTTCACAACCTCACCGCGCTCGAAAACTTCATGCTCGGCAGCCCGGAAGGCCTTCTGCCCGACCGGCGCACGGCGCGAAAGCGTTTCGTCGAGCAGGTCCAGCGCCTCGGCTTTGTGCTCAGCCCGGACACGTACGTTGACCAGCTCACCATTGGCGAGCGCCAGCAGTTGGAGATCGTGCGCCTGCTCAGCCTGGGCGCAAAGCTGCTCATCCTCGACGAGCCGACAACGGGCATCTCCGCCGAACAGAAAGATATGCTGTTCGGCTCGCTCAAACGGCTGGCGCGCGAGGCCGGCCTGACCGTCGTGCTCGTCTCGCACAAGCTGGAAGACGTTGAGGCGCTGTGCGATGAGGTGTACGTGCTGCGCCGGGGCCGCGTCGTCGGCCACCGCACGCTGCCCCAGCCCACGTCCGAGCTTGTGGCGCTCATGTTCGGCGGCGACGTGCAGCGTGCGCCGCGCGTCCCGGCCAGTCGCGGCTCGATTGTGCTTCAGGTTCGCGACCTGACCATCCCGTCGCGGCGGCTGGTCGTGCATAACCTGAGCCTGGACGTGTACGCCGGGGAAGTCGTCGGGCTGGCCGGCTTGGATGGCAGCGGGCAGCGGGAGTTCGTGCGGGCCTGCGCCGGCTTGCAGGCGGGCAGCGAAGGCCGTATCCTGCTGGACAATCGACCGGTGAACGGCGCGAGTTACCACCGGCTGGCGTCGCGTGGGGTGGCCTATGCGCCCGCCGGACGGCTCGAAGAAGGGCTGGTCGCAGGCCTGACCGTCACCGAACACTTCGCCCTGGTCACGCCCGGCGGCCTGTGGATCGATTACCGCGCTGTGCAGAGTGTGGCCGAAGAGCGCATCACCCGCTACAACATTCGTGGGCGGCCCGAAAACCCGGTGCAGACGCTCTCCGGCGGCAACCAGCAGCGTCTGCTGCTCGCCATGCTGCCGTCCCGCCTCAAGCTGCTGCTGCTCGAAGACCCGACGCGCGGCCTGGACGTGGAGAGCACGGCCTGGGTCTGGCGGCAACTACTCGACCGGCGCAACAACGGCACGGCCATCGTCTTCATTTCCCCCGACCTGGACGAGATCATGGACTACAGCGACCGGATCGCCGTGTTCTGCGATGGGCGCGTGACGATCCTCGATGATCCCTCGACGTGCACCGTCGAACAGCTTGGCCGTCTCATCGGAGGCAAAAGCGCATGAACGCACGCCGCCTGGGCAATACCCTGCTCTCGTCCTTCGCCACCTTGCTGCCCTCGTTGGCCATCGTGCTCGCCCTGATCACGCTGATCATGCTCTCCCTGGGCAAAGACCCGGCGGCGGCGCTCGCGCGGTTTATGAGCGGCGCGTTGGGCAGTCCCAGCGGGCTGGCCGACGTGATCATGACGGCGCTGCCCATGCTCCTGTGCGCCAGCGGCCTGTTGCTCACCTACACGGCGGGCCTGTGGAACATCGGCGTTGAAGGTCAGGTGACGATGGGCGCGATCTTCACCACGATCATCGCCCGGCAAATCCTGCCCACCGACACCTCGCCGTTCATCATCCCGGCAGAACTGGCGCTCGGAATGCTCGGCGGCGCGTTGTGGGCCGGGCTGGCAGCGCTGCTCAAGATTTTTGGCAACGTGAACGAGATTTTCGGCGGCGTGGCGCTCAATTTCATCGCGGTGAATGTGCTGCTCTCGCTGGTCAACGGCCCATGGAAAGCGGGCAGTTATCCGCAGACGGCTCCTTTTGCATCGCCCGCCCTTCTGCCGCGCCTGGAGAACCTGCGCCTTAGCCCGGCGGCCATCGGCATCGCGGCGGTCGCTTTCCTCGTCGTCTTCTTCATCCTGCGCGGCACACGCTGGGGCTTGCAACTGCGCGCCATGGGCAAAAGCGAGCGCTCCGCTTTCCTGCTCGGCGTGCGGACGCGGCGCAGCATCCTGTTGTCGATGATGCTGTGCGGCGCGCTGGCCGGGCTGGCCGGCGGCTTCCGCGCCCTGCTCTGGCGCGAGCGGCTTATGCCCGGCATCTCCGGCGGCATCGGCTTCATGGGCGTCTTGATCGTGCTGCTCGTCAATGTGCGCGCAATATGGGTCCCGCCTGTCGCGCTGCTGCTGGCCATCGTGCCGGTTGGCACATTGCAGGTCGCCAGCGCCATGGAAGAGAAGATCAAGATTGACGTGGCGCTGGGCAACGTCTTCCAGAGCGCGCTGGTGCTGATCGTGCTGCTGGCCAACGGCGTGCGCGACCGCATCCTGGGCCGCCGCTACGCCGCCAGCGATGCGCCGGAGCCGGCAGCGACCGCTGCTCCGCCGCCCATTCCACCTGCCACACCCGCAACGCCCCACGGAGAGGTGACTCATGGATGACGTGCAAGTCCGGCAACTGGCAGGCATTGTCAGCGGCGGCGCGCCGCTCGTGCTGGCCGCCATCGGGGAGACGTTCACCGAGCGCGCGGGCGTGGTCAATCTGGCGCTGGACGGCTCGCTGATGCTCTCGGCGCTGGCGGCGTTCGTCGTGGCGCGTGGAACGGAAAGCATCCTGCTCGGCGCGGCGGCGGGCGTGCTGGTCGGGATGCTCGTGGCGCTGCTGGTGGCCTTTTCCAACATCGCGCTGCGCCAAAGTCAGGTGGCGGTGGGCTTCGTGCTCACCCTCTTGTGCCGCGATCTGGCCATCTTCCTCGGCCAGCCGCACCGCTCTGAGCAGGGCATGCCCGTCCCGTACCTGCCCATCCCCGGCCTGCGCGACATCCCGATCATCGGCCCGATCCTGTTCAACCAGGACGTGTTCACCTACATCAGCCTGATCGTCGTCGTACTGGCCTGGTTCTGGATTTTCCGGACCATGCCCGGCCTCGCCCTGCGCACGGTGGGCGAGCGCCCGGAGACGGCCTTCGCGCGGGGCACGAACGTGAACCTGACGCGCTACCTGTACACGGCGTTGGGCGGTGGTCTGGTCGGACTGGGGGGCGCGGCCTTCACGCTGGCGGTGAGCACCACATGGCTTGAAACGGCGGTATCGGGCAACGGCTGGATCGCGCTGGCCATCGTCATCTTCGGCGGCTGGCATCCGTGGCGCGTCATGGCCGGCGTGTACCTCGTCGCGGCGCTGCGGGCCATCGTCACCGGGATGCAGGCCCAGGTCAGCCGCCAGTTGCTCGAACTGCTCAACGCGCTGCCGTGGCTGTTCATGATCGCCACGCTGGTGCTGGTCAGCGGCCCGTACATGGACCGGCTGTTGAAAATCCTGCCGCCGCGCCTGCACCCGTTTGTGCGCACCGTGTTCCGCGCCCGCCCGCCCGCCGCGCTGGGCACACGCTTCGAGCGCGAAGGGCGCTCATAAGAACGGCACGAGGCGGACAACGCAGGCGTTGTCCCTACAACGACTCGCGTAGGGACGAGGCCTGCCTCGTCCGCGCCAGAAGGTTACGGCACAAGGCGGATAACGCAGGCGTTGTCCCTACGGAACCGTGTAGGGACGAGGCCTGCCTCGTCCGCGCCACAAGGTTACGGCACAAGGCGGACAACGCAGGCGTTGTCCCTACAACGACTCGCGTAGGGACGAGGCCTGCCTCGTCCGCGCCACAAGGTTACGGCACAAGGCGGACAACGCAGGCGTTGTCCCTACGGAACCGCGTAGGGACGAGGCCTGCCTCGTCCGCGCCAGATGCCGCCTCACTTCTTCGCGAACGCGAACAGCGACGAAAACCCGCCGCGCATCCCCTGACGCCGCCGATACCACTGGTCGAGCGTGATGGCCGCCACGATGATCAGGCCCTGCGCCACCGGCAGCCAGTACGCCTCGACGCCGATCAGGTTCAGCCCGGTGCGCAACACCTGCATAATCGCCGCGCCGATGAGCGTGCCCAGGATGCTGCCCTCGCCGCCCGACATGCTCGTGCCGCCGACGACGACCGCGGCGATCACGTCAAGCTCGTAGCCTTGCGCGGCAGTCGGCGCGGCGACGCCCAGCCGGGCCGTGAGCAGCACACCCCCCGCGCCCGCCATCAGCCCAGACAGCGCATAGACCATGATCTTGGTGCGCCGCACGTTGATGCCGGACAGGCGCGCCGCGTTCTCGTTGCCGCCCACCGCCGAGACGCGATAGCCCCACGCCGTGCGCGTCAGGATGATCCACATGATGATCGCCGCGATGAGCATGATCAACGTCGGCAGCGGCAGGCTGAACTGCGGGCTGAGCGGGATGAGCGTCCGGCCCAGCGATACGAACTCGGTCGACAGGTTCTGGATCGGCCAGCCCTGCGCCAGCCCGTACACGATGCCGCGCGCCATCTGCAACATGCCCAGCGTGGCGATGAAGGGCGGCAGGCGCAGCACCGTGATCATGAAGCCGTTCGCCAGCCCGCACAATGCGCCGACGCCCAGCCCGAAAAGGACGCCTACGATGGATGTCCAGGCGGGCACGACGCCGTCAACCATGAACGGCGAGCGGTCGGACGAGACAATCGCGCCGACGGCCAGCCCGGCGATGGCCATCACCGAGCCGACGGACAGGTCGATGCCGCCGGAGATGATGACGAAGGTCATGCCGAAGGCCGGGATGGCGATCCAGGTGAAGTCGCGGATGATGTTCATGATGTTGCCGGGCTGCAAGAAGCTCTGGTTGCGCGAAAGCAGCCCGAAGAAGAGCATCATGGCGATCAGCACGATGGCGATGCCGATCTCCTGCCCGCGCAGCAATCGACGGCCAAAGCTGGGCCGTTGTGCCATACGCTCGTTCGCAGTAATCTCAGTCACGGACAGGCGCTCCTTCTACTGATTCGGCGGTCGATTCCGTTGGCGCAGCGCTTAACGCGGCCTGGTGCGTCGCATAGGCCATGATGCGCTCCTGGGTGGCTTCCCCACGCTCCAGGATGCCCGTGACGCGCCCCTCGGCCATGACCAGGATTCGGTCGCTCATGGCCAGGATTTCGGGCAATTCGGACGAGATCATGATGATGCCCATGCCATTCCGCGCCAGCTGGCTCATCAGCGCGTAGATCTCGGACTTCGCGCCCACGTCAATGCCGCGCGTCGGCTCGTCCATGATCAGCACTTTCGGGTTGGAGAGCAGCCACTTGGCCAGCACCACTTTTTGCTGGTTGCCGCCGGACAGAAGTTGCGTTTTCTGGTCGAGGCTCGGCGTGCGCACGCTGAGCCTCTCAACGTATTCTTCACCGGCGCGGCGCATGGCGCTCTGGTCGAGCAGCCCGCTGCGCCCGAAGCGCGACAGGGTCGGCATGAGCGTATTGCGCAGCACACTCAAGAGCAGGATCAACCCCTGGTTGCCACGGTCTTCGGGAACCAGCCCGATTCCGGCGCGGATGGCGTCTTCCGGCGAGTGAATCTCGGCCTTCTGGCCGTCAATAATGACTTCCCCGGCGTCTTTGGGGTCGGCCCCGAACAGCAGGCGCGCCGTCTCGGTGCGGCCCGCGCCCACCAGCCCGGCAAAGCCCAGGATTTCGCCCCGGCGCAGGTCAAAGCTCACATTCTCGACCGCCCCGCCGCGCGCCAGGCCGCGGACCTGCATGACCACCTCGCCGATGTCCGCCGCCTCTTTCTGGTACATCTGGTCCAGCGAGCGGCCTACCATGTCGCCGATGATGCTCGACTTGTCGTGCGCGGTGATGGGCTTGCTGCTCACGAAATGGCCGTCGCGCAGGACGACCACGCGGTCCGCGATCTGGAACACCTCGTCAATGCGGTGCGTGATGAAGATGATGCCCCGCCCTTGCGCCTGAAGGTCGCGGATGATGGCGAACAGGCGCTCGGTTTCGTCGTCGCCCAGCGCGGACGTCGGCTCGTCCATGATGATCACGCGCGCATCGACGGCCAGCGCCTTGGCGATCTCGACCAGTTGCCGCTCGGCGACGGACAACTGCCGGATCAGCGCGGCGGGCGACACATGCGCGCCGACCACGTCCAGCAACTTCTGGGCGTCGGCTTCCATCTTGCGCCGGTCGATGAGGCTCAGGAAACGCCCGACGCCGGGTTGAATCGGCTCGCGCGTGATGAATATATTCGCCGCGACGGTCTGGACGGGGATCAGGTTAAATTCCTGGTAGATAATCGAAATGCCCAGGCTTTGGGCGTGATGCGGGCTGGTAAATTCGACTTCCTGGCCGTTCAACAGGATGCGGCCCGAATCTTTTGTATACGCCCCGGCCAGAATCTTCATCAGCGTCGATTTGCCCGCGCCGTTTTCGCCCAACAAGGCGACGACTTCGCCGGGATAGACCTCGAAATCGACTTCCTTCAGGGCCTGGACGCCGGGAAACGCCTTCGACACTCTCTCGACGCGCAGAATCGGTTCGTGTTGCTGCACGGTGGGTAGACCTCGGTCACTTGGTGAAAGGCATTGGCGGGATGGCGTGAGAGCGCACATCCCGCCAACGCGCGGCGTTACCGCATCAGCGACTCAAGCGGCGTTACTCGCCTTCAGGGAACGCGGGCGGCAACGGCTGGGTGAAGTCGGAGTTTTCCCAGGCGGTCGCCATGGCGTCCACGTTGTTGATGGTCACGATGTCCATGCCGGAGTCGGTCCACTGGTTGTAAGGCGTGCCGTACAGGGCGTGCTGCATGGCCATGTGAACGGTATCATAGCCCCAGCCCCAGTACTTCTGCCCAACCAGCCCGTGCAGCAGACCGGCCTTGACCCATTCCAGCTCAACGGGCAGCGTGTCGAAGGCGACGGCCTTCATGCCCTTGTTGAGCACGGCGTCTTCAAAGAGCGGCATCGCGCCACGGCCAGCGAACACCGGCCACAGCCCGACGAAGAACCAGCCGTTCAGGTCCGGGTAGGCCTGCATCGTCTCTTCGACCACCTGCACGCCGAGGTTGATGTCGTCGTTGCAGGCGACCGT
>JADZBY010000592.1 GCA_020851855.1 Anaerolineae bacterium | reverse complement strand
GCGCTGGCCTTGAACCTGAGTCGCGGCGCAGAGTCGCGCCCGGCATCCGGCGACGCGGCGCAGACCATCGCCTATCTGGAGCGCTTATTGCGCCGCTTCCCGGATCATCCCGCCGCCGGGGCGATCCGGGCGGAGATCGCGCGGTTGGCGGCGCTGCCGCGCTGAAAAGTCGCCCGCTGCGGGCCAGTCCACCATTGACAGCGCCGCCGGGCGCTGGCACACTTGCACAGACCATCCCGAACGGCTTCAACAGACGGGAAAGACCCATGTTCCCCGAACTCGAAAAGGTCCACGACGACGCGAAATCCAGCATCACGGCCATCACCGATGCCGAGGCGCTGCAAGCCTGGGAAACGGCGTATCTGGGCCGCAAGGGCGCGATCACACTGCTCTTGCGCTCCGTCGGGCAGTTGCCCAAAGACGATCGCGCCGCGTTCGGCCAGCGTGCGAACGCCATCCGCGACGAGTTGGAAGGCCTGTTCCGCGACCGGCAGAAGGCCATCGAAGACATTGCGCTGGCGCGCAGCCTGGAAGAAGGCGAAATTGACGTGACGCTGCCCGGCAGGACGACGCCCACCGGTGGAATCCACCCGGCGACGCGCACGCTGCGCCAGATTTACGACATCTGGGCCGATATGGGCTTCCAGGTCTTCCGCACGCGCGAAGTTGAGGACGACGAGACGAACTTCGGCCTGCTGAATATCCCGCCGCACCACCCGGCGCGCGACATGTGGGATACGTTCCACACCACCACGCCGGGCGTGATCCTGCGCACGCACACGTCGCCGGGGCAGATCCACGCCATGCGCCGCTTTGCGCCGGGGCCAATTCGCGTCATTCTTCCGGGCATGTGCTTCCGCTACGAGCAGATCTCGGCGCGTAAGGAAATCCAGTTCAACCAGGTGGAAGGGCTGGCCGTCGGCACGAATATCCGCCTCTCGGACCTGAAGGGGACCATCACAGCCTTCGCGCGGCGCATGTTCGGGGCCGAGCGTAAGGTGCGCTTCCGTGGCTCATACTTCCCGTTCACGGAGCCGAGCATGGAAGTCGACGTGGAGTGCTTCTGCGAGGGCAAGGGCTGCTCGGTGTGCAAGGGTACAGGCTGGCTGGAGATCGCCGGCTGTGGCATGGTGCACCCGGTGGTGCTGCGCAACGGCGGCTATGACCCGGCAGTGCATAGCGGCTTCGCGTTTGGCATGGGGCCGGAGCGCATCACCATGCTCAAGCACGGCATCACCGACATACGCTATTTCTGGGGCAACGACTTGCGCTTCCTGGAGCAGTTCTAGTACATCCACTTGGTGAGGATTCAGGGTCATTTCCCCCACCCCAACCCCTCCCCCATAAAGCGTGAGGGGCTTCCAGAGCCGGTTTTCCCCTTCCCCTCTGCATGGGGGAAGGGCAGGGTTAGGGGGTATTCTTTCCTGGTTGTGGTTCTAGGGGCGTCAACCCTCACTTTCCGGCCTTCTCTCCTTCAGGGCAAGAGGGGGAAAATGGGGATAATGCCTGCGTCTTCTGCCTCTCTTCACGGGGAGAGAGGTTGGGGTGAGGGCCATCGAACCGTCCTGAAACCCATCCAAAAAGGGGCTGTCTGTCAGCCTCTTTTTCGATCCCGCGCTAGAATTAGAGATAACGGCAACATGCTTGCCGGGGTCCAAGACATGACGTAGTGAGGAGTTACGATGGCAAAACGTGCAGCGGCGAAAGCGACGGATCCGAAACAGACGTTGATCGCCCACCTCAACGAAGACCTGGCCAACGAGTTGAGCGCGATCATCCAGTACACCACCTATGCGGCCAAAGTCACCGGCCCGTACCGGCCTCAACTGGCGCAGTTCTTCCTGGCAGAAGTGCCCGACGAGCAGATGCACGCGCAATTCCTGGCCAACAAGATCGTGGCGCTGGGCGGCGAGCCGACCACCGTGCCGATGCCGGTCCGGACGGCGATGAGCAACCGCGAGATGCTTGAGGCTGTGCTCGAAGCGGAGCGGAATGCCCGCTCCGGGTACGCGAAACGCGCCCAGGAAGCCGAGGAATACGGCGACGTCGGCCTGAAAGTGCAGCTCGAAAACATGGTGCTCGACGAGAGCACACACGCCGAAGAAACCGAGCGTATGCTGCGCGAGTGGAATCTGTAGGGTGTGTCTTCCAACCCTCACCCCCGGCCCCTCTCCCGCAGGGAGAGGGGTGAAAAACACCGTCAGCATCCCGCATTTCTCCCCTCTATCCCTGGGGGAGAGAGGGGCCGGGGGAGTGAGGGTCAACGGGCGCAGATAGTATTTAGTATTGTTCCGGAGCCTCAAAACGCTTGCCGTCAGATAGGGGACAGTCGATGCTCATCAACCTGGACGCCATCCACCGCCCGCAAACCATCGAAGAAGCCGCCGCGCTCGTCCGGCGTAACGGCGTGTACCCGATCTATGGCAGCGGGGCCTATCTCGTCCGCCTGGATTTGCGCGATGTGCAGGGCGCGGTGGACCTGGGACGCGCCGTCAACGACCGGGTCGGCGTGAGCGCGGGCGCGCCGTGGATCGGCGGCTGTGCGACGCTAGAGACGATTGCCGGCGCGGATGCGCAGCTCGGCGCACTGGTACGAGACGATGCGCCGGTGACGCTGCGCCATACGCTGACGCTGGGCGACGTGCTCATGGAAGCGCCGCCCGATTCGCTGCTGCTGGCGGCGCTGGTTGGGCTGGATGCGCAGATCGTGACGCCCGACCGCGACCGCCTGCCGGTGGGCAACTGGCTCGCTTTGGACCTTGCGGCGCGGCACAACCGGATCGTGGAGCGCGTGGAGCTGCCGCGTTACGCCCTGGTCGCCGCGTCGGGCCGCCGCGCGCTCAGCATCGCCCTGGAAAAAGTAGGCCGCACGCCCGCCGACGCGCCGATTGTGGCGGCGTTGGGATTTGCCGAGACGCAGCGCCCCGACGCGCCCGCCTTTGCCATCGTCGTTGGCGTGGACCGCGCGCCGGTGCGCTATCAGGACGGGCTGCGCAGTGCGCGGAGCGATTACAAGGGCAGCGCCGAGTACCGGTCCGCCATGGCCCGCACGCTGGCCGAGGCAGCCATGGCGCGCGCCCTCGACATAGCCCGCCGCGCCGAACCGTGAGCCTACCTATCTGACTGACCATCTGACCGCGAGCCAGTCCGCCGGAGCGACGAGCCAGCCCCACCACAATGACGCCCGAAGATCGCCTGCACCTGCTGGCCCCTTACCTGCCCACCGATCGCTTTCGCGCGGCGCTTGCGCAGCGTGATCTGCCGCCGTTCACCACGGGAGCCGCCCTGCAGGCCGATCTGTCCGGCTTCACGCATATGACCGTCCGGCTGGTGGCCGAATATGGCGCGGAACGGGCCAGCGAGGCGTTGCGGGTGGGCCTCAACTCGATGTTCGAAGCAGCAGCCGGGCAGGTATTTCACCACGGCGGCAGCGTGATCCGCTTCCTGGGCGATGGTTTCCTGGCCTGGTTTGACGACGCGCAGGTCGGCGGCGACGCGGCCTCTTCCAGCGCGCCGCCCGTGCCCGCCATCTACCGCGCCATCGCCAGCGGCCTCGAAATCCAGGCGTGGATGCGCTTTTTCCCGCACCTGCGCATGAAGGTGTTCGTCAGCATGGGCGACGCGCACCGCTGGACCATTGGCGACCCCGCCGACCGCTTCTTTGACGTGATCAGCGGCCCCGCACTGACCGATCTGTCTCGCATCGCGCACATCGCCCAACCCGGACAGGTGCTCCTGCATTCCAACACGACGCCTGCGTTGCTCGGCGCGGAACTGGAGACCGCCCAGGCCCCGGACGGGCATTGGATCGTCGGCGGCTTGCCGGAGCGGATCGCGGCGGCGGCCCGCTCGCGGCGCTGGCCGGCGTGGCAGACCACGGGCGATGCGCAGACCATCCTGAGCGCGGTGCAGCCTTTTGTCGAATACGCGGTGCGCGCCCAGATCGAGAGCGGATTCGAGCCGGATTCGGGCGGACTTCGCCTGACCGCGCCCCTGTTCCTCGAAGTGCGCTTGCCGGATGGCGACGCCGAGACGGTGCACCGCGCGCTCGACCGTTCCGTGCGCGTGCTCCAGACCGTGCTCATGCGCCACGGCGGACGGCTCATGTCCGTCGAAACGCCGGGCCGGGTGTGTGTGCTGTTCGCCGTGCTGGGTCTGCTCACCGCCGCCGGGGAGAACGAGGACGACGCCGCGCGGGCCATTCGCGCCGCATTGGAATTTCAGGCGCAGATGGATGAGAGCGTCGGCGGTGAAAGCGTGCGCGGCGGCATCAGCCGGGGTGTGCTCTTCGCGGGCATGGTCGGCGGCGAGGTGCGTCACGACTTCAGCATCATCGGTGACGAGACGAACACCGCCGCCCGCCTGATGGACCTCGCCGCGCCGGGCCAGATTCTCGTGTCCGAAGCAGCGCGCGCCGCGATCGGGTCGGCCATGCGGCTGCGCCGCCTGGGGCCGGTCATGATCCGGGGCAGACAGTCGCCCCTGTCCGTTTTTGCGGTGGAAAGTACGCCCACGCCCAACCGCAGCGGCGTTGACGGAACGCTGATCGGATACTGATCGGATTCTTGCGAAAATCTTGCACAGGCGCAGTACGATCTCCGGCAACACGTCCATTCCCGTGGCAAGACGACAAGCGACAAACGCTGAGTAGACAGGGGGCTGAACGACGATGACGACAGCAGTTCAGAACTACGAGTTCCGCGCCGAGATTCAACAGTTACTCAACATCCTGGTTCACTCGCTGTACACCGACCGCGAGATTTTCCTGCGCGAGCTGATCTCCAATGCCTCGGACGCGCTGAACCGGCTGCGTTTCGAGATGCTCACCAACGCCGACGTGGTCGATCCGGAAGCCGAGCTGGCGATCACGGTGAGCGTGGACAAGGACGGGCGCACCATCACGGTGAGCGATACGGGTATCGGCATGAATCGCGAGGAGATGATCGAGAACCTGGGGACAATCGCCCACTCCGGCGCGATGGCGTTCCTGGAAACGCTGCGCCAGCGCGGCGACACGCCCACTTCGGACATCATCGGGCAGTTCGGCGTGGGCTTCTATTCCGTATTCATGATCGCGGACAAGGTGCAGGTCGTATCGCGCAGCTTCCGTCCCGGCGATCAGGCGGTCATGTGGACCAGCGACGGCAGCGCCTCGTACACCATCGAAGACGCGGACAAGACGAACCGCGGCACGGACATCATCATCCACGTCAAAGAGGACGCGGACGAGTTCCTTGACGAATACCGGCTGCGCAACATCGTGCGCAAGCATTCCAACTACGTCGCGTTCCCGGTCAAGGTGGGCGAGACGGTGGCCAATGCGCAAACGGCGCTCTGGAGGCGCTCCCCGCGCGAAGTGAGCGAGGCGGAGTACCAGGACTTCTACAAGCAGCTGACGTATGACCCCGGCCAGCCCTTCCTGCACATGCACCTGGTCGCCGATGCGCCGGTGCAGTTCTATGCGCTGCTCTTTGTGCCGTCGCAACTGGATCG
>JADZBY010000591.1 GCA_020851855.1 Anaerolineae bacterium | reverse complement strand
TGACAAACGGTGATGTCCGCCATCGTCCGCATCGCTGACTCCATTGTCCGCCTCATCGCCCCTGTTGGTGCGGCCTCTCTACTTCATCTCTAGCCAGCAAGGTTCCCTTTCGCCAAGACCGGACTTATACCTACTTCGTCAGTCTGTTCGTGCCCGACGCGGGTGTGCGCTATTCCGACAACTGGCTCGACTTGTTCCCCAACCGGCCCATAACTATCCGGCTCTGGTACAAGGACGGCAGATGCCTACCGCCGGATCGGCAGAACCGGGGAAGCTAATGCGGAGCCGCTGGACGAGGCTGCGAACGGTCTCGCCCATGCTTGGAAGCGCGTGCACCGTTTCGCGCTCCCGTAACCCCGTAGGGGTCTAATAGTGTATTTAATGGTTCACATAATATACGCCACATCAGTAGTTATATATACTATTACATAGCCGACTGGGTGCGTACATTCCCTGATGACGGCTCGCCTGCATCGCTCTCAGGGACCCTATGCCTCGAGAAGCGACCTGTGCAGGATGCTCCGCGGGAGCTTGCCTTCTCCACTCGATTGCGTCCTCTCCTTCTCGCTACCCCACCCCGTTACCCCACGCTTCCCTGCGCTACACTTTTCATAGAAGCGACCGGCTGCCTGTTTCTGGCGGCGCGGCTAAAAGACGTTTGCAGAAAGGAGGCTGCTTCCTCGGCGCGCGGCGTTCGTGCGTGGAACCGCTGTCTTTTCGATTAGTTATTGCCAGAACGCATATTTCGGAGGTCGATATGTCGTACCCCACCCTTTCGCGCTCCAGGTTGCTCTCGCTCCTGCTGATTGCAGCGCTCGCACTGGTCCTCGTCGCGGCCTACCCGGCCACGGCACAAGGTCCAGAAGGTATCCTGACTATCGGGCGCGAAGGAAACACCACGTACACGCGCAACTTCAACCCCTTCTCTCCGAACGCGCTGAATGGCGCCGGACAGGCCATCTACGAGCGCATGATCATCTGGAATCCGGTCAACGGCGACATCGTGCCGTGGCTGGCGACCGGTTACGAATGGTCTGAAGACGGCAAGCAGCTCACCTTCACCACGCGCGAGAACGTGAAGTGGTCGGATGGTGAGGCGTTCACCGCCAACGACGTGGCCTACACGTTCGAGTTGGTTAAGAAGATGTTTGGCGACGGCCCGTTCCCGTACCTGGGCGCGGTGGAAGCCACGGGCGACACAACCGTTGTGTTCAACTTCACCAGCGTTTTCTCCCCGGCGCTCTACGAGGTCGGGCAGCAAATCATCGTGCCCAAGCACATCTGGGAGACCGTCGAGGACCCGGCCAATTGGACCAACCCGGAACCGGTCGGCACTGGGCCGTTCACCGAAGTGGCCGTCTTCCAGGACCAGGTGTACGAACTGCACCGCAACCCGAACTACTGGCAGGAAGGCAAACCGTACATCCAGGGGCTACGCTGGCCTGCTTTCCCCGGCAATGATCAGGTACAGCTTGCCATGATCAACGGCGAGACAGATTGGGCCGACATCTTCGTGCCGCAAATCCAGACCACGTACATCGACCGCGACCCGGAACACTTCCACTACTGGTTTGCCCGCACGACGTTCACCGCCCAACTGCTGATGAACAACACCGTCGCCCCCTTTGACGATCCCGTCGTGCGGAAGGCAGTCAGCATGGCAATCGACCGCGACCAGGTGGTCGCCGTCGCTATGCAGGGCTACACCGCGCCCATCGACGGCACCGGCCTGAGCGACGCCTTCAGCAACTGGAAAGACCCGGCCTTTGTCGAAGGGCTGACCTGGACGCAGCGCGACGTGGACGCGGCCAACAAACTGCTGGATGATGCGGGTTATGCGCGCGGCGACGACGGCATCCGCCGCACCAAAGACGGCGCGCCCATGTCCTTTGACATCATCGTCGGCAGCGCCTCGACGGACTGGGTATCCTCGTCCCAGATCATCGCCCAGAACCTGAAAGACATCGGCATGGATGTGCGCGTCAACGGGCAGGACTGGGGCCTGGTCATCGAGCGCAAACAGCGCGGCGACTTCCAGATGGCGCACTCGTGGAGCGGCTTCGGCCCGACGCCGTACAACTACTACCGCAGCGTCATGGACTGCGAGTACACAGCGGCTATTGGCGAAGTCACCAACGAGAACTACCATCGTGGCTGCAACGAGCGCGCTACCGAGCTGCTGACGCAGTTCACGCAGACCTTCGACGCCGATGCCCAGAAGGCCATCATGCAAGAACTCCAGCAGATCTACGCGGACTTCACACCGACCGCACCGCTGTTCTCGTCGCCGGAGTGGGGTGAGTACAATACGCAGCGCTTCACCGGCTTCCCGAACGCGGACGATCCGTACACCACGCTGGCCAGCCGTGCCAACACCGCCGTCATCGTCATGACCACGGTGCGTCCGGTTGAGCAGTAACCAGCGCGGCTATTGCTGATGGCGCTTGTGCTCCGCCGGAGCACGGAGAGGCGTTGACTGCGCGCTCTGTGCCTTCGGCGGGCGCATGCCCTAACGATTGCGCGGAAAGATACAGCGAGGCGCTTCATGCGCTACATCTTCAGACGCCTGGGCCTGTACGCGCTGGCCATCTGGGTATCGCTCACCATTAACTTCTTCCTGCCACGCATGATGCCCGGTGACCCAGCGGCGCGGCTTCTGGCGCGCGTCTCCAACCAGCTTCGGCCCGAGGAGATCGAGGCCCTGAGGAAGGTCTTCGGCCTGAGCGAGGGGCCGATCTTGCAGCAATACGTCGAGTACCTCGTGCGTGTGCTCCAGGGCGATCTGGGCAAGTCGATCAGCCGTTTTCCCACGCCCGTTGCCGACGTAATCGCCACCGGACTGTTCTGGACCATCCTGCTAGGCAGCGTAGCGCTCTTGATCAGCTTCATCGTGGGCAACCTGCTGGGCATCATCGGTACGTGGCGGCGTGGTGGGCTGGTCGACAATGTCGTGCCGCCCATCCTGATCTTTGTCGGCGCGTTCCCGTACTTCTGGCTGGCCATGGTGGCGCTCTTCGTCTTCGGCTTCCAGTTACGCTGGTTTCCGTTGCGCCATGCCTACGACAGTGCGCTCTCCCCGGCCTTCGACCCAAATTTCATCGGCAGTGTTATCCGACATCTGATCTTACCCGCCATGACCATCGTGCTGGTATCCATGGGCGGTTGGGTGCTCGGCATGCGCAATACGATGATCGGCATCCTGTCCGAAGACTATATCGTGTTTGCCGATGCGCGCGGACTGCGTTCGTGGCGGATCATGATCCACTATGCGGCGCGCAATGCCATGCTCCCAGCGATGACCTCGTTGGGCATGTCGTTGGGCTTTGTGGTCAGCGGTGCGCTGCTCACCGAAATCGTGTTCTCGTATCCCGGCCTGGGCTTCTTGTTGCTCAGTTCGGTACAGAATCTGGACTATCCGCTGCTCCAGGGGCTGCTCTTGATGACGACCCTGGCCGTGCTGATCGCGAATTTCTTGATCGACATCCTTTACGTGTGGCTTGACCCGCGCATCCGGGCTGGATGAGGCTGAGCCGATGAATACGAACCCTTCAGACCTCAACGTGCGGGGCGATCTGGCGCTCCGGCTGGGCGATCCGGGAGCCGAGGCAGCCACAAGACGGCGGTCGCGCATCCGTGTACCACGCCTGCTGCGCCGCCCGAAGATCGCCTTCAGCGCCTCGGTGCTGACGTTCTTCATCCTGGTTGCCATCTTTGCGCCGGTCATCGCGCCTGGCGATCCTCTTGAATTTGCCGCGCTGCCACACCTGAAGCCATCCGCCGAGCACATCCTGGGCACGACAGGGCAAGGGCAAGACGTGTTCCGTCAGTTGGTGCACGGCACGCGGCGCTCGTTGATGGTCGGCGCGGCGGCGGGCCTGGCCACGACGCTGCTCGCCATCCTGATCGGCGTCACGGCGGGCTATTACGGGGGGCGCGTCGACGAGGTCCTCTCGCTGTTCACCAACGTTTTCCTGATCATCCCCGGCCTGCCGCTGCTCGTGGCGCTGGCGGCGTTCTTTCCACCCGGCGAACTGACCATGATCCTGGCGCTGTCGGTGACGGGCTGGGCCTGGACGGCGCGTGTGCTGCGCGCCCAGACGCTGACCATCAAAAGCCGCGACTACATCCAGGCGGCGCTGGTATCCGGCGAAAGCCCGCTGTATATCATGCTTGTCGAGATCCTGCCCAACATGGCCTCGATGGTCAGCGGTGCGCTGTTCGGTGCGATCACGTATGGCATCGGCGCACAGGCAGGGCTGGAATTTCTCGGCCTGGGCAACATCAGCGCCGTGAGCTGGGGCACGATCCTGTACTGGGCAGGGAACAACGCCGGGTTGCTCACCGGGGCATGGTGGACGTTCGTCCCGGCAGGCGTGTGCATTGCGCTCGTCGCGGCGTCGCTATCCATGCTCAATTACGCGATGGACGAGATCACCAACCCGCGCCTGCGCGGCCAGAATGAGTAGGGAGCATCGCGGGGCAGACCGGGCCGAACCACAGTCGACATGACAAGAGGAGCGTATGTCACTCTTTTACAAGCCCGATGATGGCGTGGCCGCCGACTTCATCCCGTTTTTCTGGAAGGGCGAATTCCACCTTTTCTACCTGAAGGATTACCGGGACAAGGCCAATCACGGTGAAGGCACGCCCTGGTTTCACCTGTCCACGCGCGACTTCGTGCACTTCACCGATTACGGTGAGGCGCTGCCACGCGGCGGCCTGAACGAGCAAGACCTGTACGTCTTCACCGGCTGCGTCTTCGAGCACGGCGGGACGTTCCACATCTTCTACACCGGCCACAACCCGCACCTGCGCGCAGCGGGCAAGCCCGAACAGGCCATCATGCACGCGACCAGCCCGGACCTGATCACCTGGACGAAGGACCCGGCCAACCCGATCCTGTTTGCCGACCCGGCGCGCTACGAGCCGCACGACTGGCGCGACCCGTTCATCTTCCTGAACGAAGAGACGCGCGAGTTCTGGATGTTGCTCGCCGCGCGCGAGAAGTCCGGCCCGATC
>JADZBY010000590.1 GCA_020851855.1 Anaerolineae bacterium | reverse complement strand
GGACTTCGACCTGATCGGCATCAGCTTGCCCTACGAGCAATTGTACACCAATGCGCTAAACGTCCTCGATCTAGCCGGAATGCCGGTCCGCTCTGTGGAGCGCGACGCGAGCTACCCGCTGGTCATCGCGGGCGGCCATGCCTGTTACAACCCGGAGCCGATGGCCGACTTCATCGACGCCTTCGTCATCGGGGAAGGCGAAGCGATCATCGTGGCCATCTCGCGGGCGCTGATGGCGACGAAGGACCAGCCGCGCGATGTGCAGTTGCGGGCGCTGGCGCGCATTCCGGGCGTGTACGTGCCGCGCCTTTACGACGTGGACTATCACGCGGACGGCACAATCCGCGCTGTGACGCCCAACACGCCCGAAGCGCCCGCGCGCGTGCTCAAGCACATCGTGCCCATCCTGCCGCCGCCCATGACGCGCTTCCTCGTGCCCAACGTGGACACCGTGCACAACCGCGCGCCCATCGAGATCATGCGCGGCTGCACGCGCGGCTGCCGCTTCTGCCATGCCGGGATGATCACGCGCCCGGTTCGCGAGCGCAGCGTCGAGGAAGTGCTCGCCGCCGCCGAGGAGATCGTGCGCAACACAGGCTTCGAGGAGATCGGCCTGCTCAGCTTGTCGTCGTCTGACTACACGAACGTCAAGCGCCTCGTGCGCGAGATTGGCGACCGCTGGGGCGCGCGTGGCCTGAGCATCGGCCTGCCCAGCCTGCGCATCGAGACGGTGAGCGCCGACCTGATGGACGCCCTGCGCGATACGCGGCGCAGCGGCTTCACGCTCGCTCCGGAAGCGGCCACCGAGCGCATGCGCGACATCATCAACAAGTTCGTGCCCGACCAGCAGGTGCTCGATACGGCGCGCGAAATCTACAGCCGGGGCTGGCGCACGATCAAGCTGTATTTCATGATCGGCCACCCGCGCGAGACGCTTGAGGACGTGCAGGCCATCATCGACCTGTCGCTCGCCGTGCTGCGCGAAGGGCGCAAGATTCACGGCAACAAAGCGAACGTCAACGTCGGCGTCAGCACGTTCATCCCCAAGCCGCACACGCCATTCCAGTGGGAGCCGCTCGACACGATGGCCCAGATCGAGGCCAAACAGCGCCTCTTGAAGGACCAGGTGCGCGGCCCGGGCTTGCGCTTGCGCTGGAACAACCCACGCGAGACGATGTTCGAGGGCTTCCTGAGCCGGGGCGACCGCCGCCTGGGGCCGGTCATCCAGCGCGCCTGGCAGCTTGGCTCCAAGTTCGACGCCTGGCAGGACCACCACAGGCCGGAAGCGTGGCAGCAGGCGTTTGCGGAAAGCGGCCTCTCGCCGGACTTCTATACGCACCGCCACCGCGCCCTGGACGAGATATTCCCCTGGGATCACATCGACGTGGCGGTCAAGAAGAAGTTCCTGATCGAGGACTATCTCATGTCGCAGCGGGGCGAAACGCGCGTGGATTGCCGCGACCAGTGCTTTGCGTGCGGCATCCTGCCCAAGTTCTCGAAGGTGCGCAGCGAAACGCCCGCCGAGGCGTGGGAATGCCCGCCGGTTGTGCCCAAGCACCTGCGCGGGCAGGAAGTCATCCCGCTGATGCCGAAGTAGTGGATATTATACGCCATTGACACCCCGCCCGGACGCTGATAGACTGGCCGCACGATATACGCACAACGACTTTGAAGGCGCTTCGTAGGCCAGAGGGGCGCAAGGGCAGAGAGTCGCCGGACGGTGCGAGGCGACAGCGCCAGGGCCTACCATCCACGCCGGATCACGTCGCCGCCGAAACGGGAGCGTTTGACACGCCGCCCGCCGAGACGCGCCGGGAAGGCCCGTTACAGCCGGAACGAGGCCGCGCGCTATGCTTCTGGCATACCACGCGGCGAAATCAGGTGGCACCACGGTCCGCCCGTCCTGAGGGAACGCAACCACGTTTCTTCAGGCGGGCGGATTTTTGTTTTGGGATGCGGTATCCGGTACGAGGAGGCGCGCTTGAACCTTGATTTTCTGACGCCGCAGCTATTTGACGGGCTGGTCATCGCCGTGATCGTGATCGGCGTGATCCTGGCCGCGTTGCGCATTCGCAGCGACTTCCGGCGCGGCCCACGCTGGCCGGAAGACGAGGAAAGCGGCGCGCCGCCCGTCGCAGAGGCCGCCGACAAGGGAGAGAAGTCCGCGAAAGGACAGGGAAGATCATGATCGACATCGCCCTCATCCGCGAAAAGCCCGAATGGGTCAAGGAGCAATACCGCCGCCGCCACGACGAGAGCATCCTCGACCGCATCGACGCCATCGTCGAACTGGACCGGCGGCGGCGCACCCTCTTGACCGAGAGCGAGTCCTTGCAGGCGGAGCGCAAGAAGCTGAACGGCGCGATGGGCCGCTTCCGGGGCAACAAGGCGCTCGCGCCCGATGTGCAGGCCGCCGTGGCCGCGCAGGCCGTGAGCGCCATCCGGGACGGCGACTACGGGCAGGCGCTCGAATTGCTCACCACGCCGCCCCCGCTGCCCGGTGTGGATGACCCGAACGCGCTGAATGCCCTCACTGACGCCCTGCGGGGCATGGGCGCGCGCGTGGACGAGCTTGGCGCGCAGATCAGCGAGATCGAGGCCCAGCTTCGCGAGAACATGCTGTGGCTGCCCAACTTGCTCGATCCCGCCGTGCCCGAAGGCCGGACCGGCGAGGACAACCTGACGCACCCGCCGGTTGGGCAGAAGCGCACGTTTGACTTCACGCCCAGGCCGCACTGGGACATCGGCCCCGCCCTGGACGTGATCGACTTCGAGGCGGGAGTCAAGCTAGCCGGGACGCGCTTCTACGTGCTCAAGGGCATGGGCGCGCGGCTCCAGCGGGCGCTGATCAACCTGTGCCTGGACACGCACACGACGCAGCACGGCTTTACGGAGCTGTACCTGCCCTTCCTCGTCAAGGAAGAGATGATGGAAGGCGCGGCGCAGTTCCCTAAGTTCCGCAACGAGGTCTACCAGGACGCCGACGCGGGTCTGTACCTGCTGCCCACCGCCGAGGTGGCTATCACCAACGTGCACCGCGACGACATCCTCGACGCGGACCGACTGCCGCTCTATTACGTGGCCAACAGCCCGTGCTGGCGGCGTGAGGCGACCAGCGCCGGGCGCGACGTGCGCGGCATCAAGCGCGTGCACCAGTTCCAGAAAGTCGAGATGTACAAGTTCGTGCGGCCCGAAACGAGCCAGGCCGAATTGGAGTCGTTGGTGCAGGCCGCCGAGACGATCTGCCGGATGCTGGCTATCCCGTTCCGGCGCGTGGAGCTGTGCGGCGGCGACATGGGCTTTGGCATGGCGCGCACCTTCGACCTGGAGATGTGGGCGCCCGGCTGCGACGAGTGGCTGGAAGTCAGCTCGTGTAGCAACGCCGAGAGTTTCCAGGCGCGGCGTGCGGGCGTGCGCTACCGGCCCGCGCCCGGCGCAAAACCGGAGTTCGTGCACACGCTGAACGGCTCCGGATTGGCCATGCCGCGCGTGATCATCGCCATCCTGGAGAATTACCAGCGGGCGGATGGCAGCGTCGTGATCCCGGATGTGCTGCGCCCGTACATGGGTGGGCTGGAAGTGATCGAGCCGAGACGGTGAGCCGTTTTCGCCGGGCAGCATGGCCTGTCTGTGCGCTGTCGTTTGGTGTGCGCCAGGCAGTGAGCCGTTTTCGCCAGGCAGGATGGCCCGTTTGTGTGCTGTCGTTTGGTGTGCGCCAGGCAGTGAGCCGTTTTCGCCAGGCAGGATGGCCCGTTTGTGTGCTGTCGTTTGGTGTGCGCCAGGCAGTGAGCCGTTTTCGCCAGG
>JADZBY010000589.1 GCA_020851855.1 Anaerolineae bacterium | reverse complement strand
TCGACGGAGATCGGGCTGATCGTCACGTCCACGCGGCCATTCAGCGCGTAATCGAGCGGGACTTCGAGCGGCGTGCCGAGCGGCTGGTACGGCAGCGTGTAGATGACGTGCATGACGCGCTGCTCGCCGGGCAGCACGGCGCGCGTATCGGTCACGCTGCCATCGTCGCCCAGGATGAATTGCGCCTCGTTTTCCGACGTGCCCATGAGCTGCGCGCCATCCGGCATGTGCAGCACGACGGATGGGTAACGATTGTCCGCCGTCATCTCCGACCCGCTGAACATACGATCCGACGTGTTCGTGACGCGCATGACCTGCGCCACCTGGAGCACGCCGGGCTGGCCCAGGACGCGGAATTGCAGGCTGTCAATGCGGAGCGCTGCTGGGTCGCTGGTCGCCTCGTAGACGGTGATGGGCAGCTCCATTTGCGGGGAATCCGGCGCACCGCGCGTCATGTCGCTGCCAAAGGCGCGCTCGTCGAAGACCGTGGTCACCACGTAGAAGCGGTCGCCCCGGATGGGCACGTCGGCGAAGGTGTACGCGCCATCCGCGCCCGTCTCGCCGTCGAACGAGGTGCGCTCGCCTTCCATATCCACCACGAACAGCTTGAGCGCCAGCCCGGCGGGCGGATTGCCGCCCGGCGTGCCGTTGGTTACCACCACACGCACGCTGCCGGGCGCTTCGGCCACGGCGGCGGCTTCTTCGGTGGCCGCCACACTCGCGGCATCCTCGGTGGCGGCGGGCGCGGCGCTTTCCGCATCTTCCGTGGCCGCGACAGGCGCGGAGTCCGCTTCTTCGGTGGCGGCGGGCGCAGCAGCCGTGCTGGTCGGGCGCGGCGCGATGGTGGATACGACCTGCGGCTCGGAGCCGAGGCCGCTGCACGCACCGAGCAGCAAGAGCAGCGCCGCGCCGCCCAGGCTCAGCAGCACCCGGCGGGCGGGCGGACGGTGACGGGGCGCGCCGTGGTCAGGAATGGTGGTCATAGGGTGGTCAGATTCGCCTTTCTTGCGGCGCGGCAGTGGTCTTGTCACGTCGTCGCGTCATCACGCCGGTGGGCCGGGTGGTTTGAAGCGAACGGTGGGCGGTCAGGGTCATGGAGTCTTGACTTTGTCGCCTGCTCGCTGCCGGTACGCGGCGATGGCGGCTTCGATTTCCTGGTCAATGTCGGCGTCGATGTCGGCGCTGGCGGCGCTGGCGGCGTGTCCGCTGGTCTGGGTCGTGACGACGGGAGCCAGGCCCGCCTGGTGCTGATCGAGCGCCATGAGAATCTGGACGCCGCGCGCCACCAGCCGCTCCCGTTCGGCCCGGTAGTCTTCGGGCTGCACTTTGCCGGTCGCGTAATCCTCTTCCAGGTCGCGCAGGTTGGTGAGCAGGCGCTCGTAGTGAACCTGCAAGCGCTCGGCCTGCTTGTGCGTCAGGTCGGTGGGGTTCAGGCGCGCGCGGCGGCGGCCCAGCAGCGGTGCGCCCGCCCACAGGCCAACGATGATCAGCAGTGTGAGTCCGATGACGAGGCTTTCAAGGCTCATTGGGGATTCCTTCGGTTCTGGGGACTGCCCCTCACTGCCCCTGCCCCTCTCTCCTTCATGGCGAGAGGAGAGCAATACAGGATGCCCTCTGGCGTTCTCGCCCTCGCCTTGAAGGAGAGAGGTTGGGGGCGGGGGTCATCAAACATACCTTAGTCGTCGGCCAGCAGGCTGTCCACCCGCTCGATGATCTCGGCCTCATCCATCGGTCGCATCACGAAATAACGCACGTCGCCGTCCCGGTCGATGAAAAACGTCTCCGGGATGCCCGTGATGCGGTACTGCTCGGAGATGCGCGTGCCCACATCCAGGCCGGTGGGATAGGTGATGCCAAACTGGGTCAGGAAATCGCGGGCGCTGCGCTCCATATCGCTCCAGGCCACGCCCAGGAAAACTACCTCACCCGAGGGCTGGTATCGCTCCCAGGCCGCCTGCAGGTCCGGCGCTTCGTCGCGGCACGGCCCGCACCACCCGGCCCAGAAGTTGAGCACCACCACCTTGCCGCGCAGATCAGAGAGCGTGATCGGCGGCCCGTCGAAGGTGTCCAGCGTGAAGTCGGGGGCCGGGCCGGACGTGGGCTGCGTCATGCCCTGCCGCGAGAGGCCGATGCCGACGATGATGCCCATCACGACAATCGCGCCGATGATGAGCACCGCCAGGAACCCCAGGCCCCGACGCGGGCGGGCGGTTTCCTCGTCCGGCGCTCCGGCTTCTGGCTCAAGCTCCAGGTCGAGCAGCGGATAGTCTTCCGCGGGCTTGCGTTCTACGTCCACATCCACAGCCATGTTCTGTTCATTCCTCGCGCTTAGCGCCGCCGGGCCAGATCGGCCTCGAGGCGGGCGCGGTATTCGTCAAGGGTGGCCTGGGCTGCATCGACGGGCAGGCCCGTCGCCGGGGCCGGGCGCGTCCTCTGGCGGCGCGTCTCCCGCCACCAGCGCAGGAAGACATAGCCTGCGCCCGCCAGCGCCAGTGCGCTGATGGCCCACGGCGTGACCAGCGACAGGGCGCGCAGCGTCGGGTCCTGCGGCGTGCCGACCACGCGGTCGCCAAAGCGGCTCACGAAATCATCGATGACCTCTTGCGGCGTGCGGCCATCGTTGAGCTGCACGCGGATTTCCTGCCGCCACTCTTCACAGGCCGCCGTCGGGCACGTATCGAGCGGGATGTTCTCACACACCGGGCAATACAACCGGCGCGCCACGTTGTTCACGTCGTCGTCGGTGGCCGGGCCGGTGGACGGCCCCTGACTCGGCCCCGTATCGCCGCCCTGGGCGCGAGCGATTCCGCCCGAAGCCAAGACGATCAGGCTGAGCAGGACGAGCGCCGCGAAGAGCAGCGCCCGCCGCATGGGATTCGTATGCTTGTTCGTCATGCCGATACCCCCGCGTGACGGGCGGCGCTCGCGGCGCGCGCCTGCATCACCGACTCCGGCTCGTGCGGCCACGCGGCGACAACCGTGCCGATGATGAGCACGACGCCGCCCCACCACACCAGGTTGATCAGGGGATTGATGTATATCTTGAACGTCGCGCTCTGCGACGTGATCTGGTTCCAGCTCACCAGCAGGACGTAGAAATCGCCTTCCAGCGTGCTGTGCGTGCCGGCGATGGTCATCGTGTTCGAGTCCTGCACGTTCGGGTACAGATCACGGCGCGGGCGCAGTTCCGCCACCTTCTGCCCATCGCGGCTGAGCGTGATGAGCGCAATATCCATGATGCGCCCGTCTTCGGCAATCTGCCCGCCCTGGAAGCCGTCGTAAGTCATCGTGTAGCCGCCAAAGTCCAGGCTCTCCCCGACGGCCAGCGTGCGCTGCGTTTCCTGCTGGAAAATCGTGCTGGCGATGACGCCGATGCCGATCACGGTGATGCCCAGGTGGATGACGTAGCCGCCGTAACGCCGCCGGTTGCGGGCGAAAAGCGCCGTGATGGCCGACCACCAGTTCTCGCCCAACGAGCGGCGGCGCGCCATGACGCCCCGGTACGTCTCGTAGATGGCCACGAACCCCGCCAGCGACACGATGAAGTAGCCGAACAATGCCCCGCCGTGGCGTGTGCCGGTCAGGAACATGAAGCCGACGAAGGCGAGCGCCAGCACGGCGGGCACGAGCAGCGCACGCCCCAAACGCACGAGCGACGTGCTGCCCCACGCCGAGAGCGGCGCGACGCCCATCAGGATGAAGAGCGCCAAAAACAGCGGCGGCGCGACGGCCATGAAGTAATCGCGGCCCAGCGTGATGTTCGTATTCATCACGATCTCGCTGATGATCGGCGCGCCGAAGCTGCCCCAGAAGATCGCCACGAACAGCATGAGGAAGACCAGGTTGTTCAAGACGAAGAGCGACTCGCGGCTCAGAAGGTTGGCGAAGCGCCGCTCGTCCTTCAATTCACCGCGCCGCCAGCGGTACAGGAGCATACTGACCGAGACGAGCGTCACCACCAGCCAGAACAGGAACAGCGGCACGCCGATGGGGCTGCGGGCGAAGCTGTGTACGCTGTCCACCAGGCCGGAGCGCGTGGCGAACGTGCCGAAGATCACGGCGGAAAACGTCCCGATGACCAGGAACATGTTCCACACCTTCAGCATCCCGCGCTTTTCCTGGATCATGACGCTGTGCAGGAAGGCAGTGCCAATCAGCCAGGGCAGAAACGCCGCATTTTCGACCGGGTCCCAGCCCCAGTAACCGCCCCAGCCCAGCACGTCATACGCCCAGCGCCCGCCCAGGATCAGCCCCAGGCTGAGGAACACCCACGCCACCAGCGCCCAACGCCGCGTGACCTTGATCCAGTTCGTGGACAGGTCGCCGGATGCCAGCGCCGCCATGGCGAAGGCGAAGGGGATGATGAAGCCCACGAAGCCCAGGTACAGCATGGGCGGGTGGATCATCATGCCGAAGTGGCGCAGCAGCGGGTTCAAGCCGTTCGCCGTCTCCGCCAGCCGAAGCGCAGACGGCGCGACGGCCCCCGCCGGGATGAACACACTCTCCACAACGGTGTTATCGGGCATGATCCAGAAGCGCTCGAAGGGATTCTCGAAGAAGATCGAGAGGCCCAGGAAAAACGCCACCGTCGCCATCGTGTAGATGATGACGTAGGGCATCAGGCGGCGGTGGTGCGCCCAGTTCAGGGCAATCGTGGCCGCCGCAAAGAGGCTCATCAGCATTGACCAGAAGAGCAGCGACCCGGCCTGCGATCCCCACAGCGCGGCGATGCGGTAGACCGGGATGACGATCTGGCTGCCGAAGATGCGCAGGATGAAAGGCGGCGTGTCCGGGTTGGAAACGCTCCAGATGTAGGCGTTCTGGTACTGCTGGCCGATCAGCGCGGCCACGAGCAGGGCGCACCCCAGCGTGATCAACAGCGCGCTGGCCAGCGCCGCGTTGCGCGCACTCAATACCAGATGGTCGGCGTGTTTGCGCACACCGTACGCCGCCGCGCCGATGGCGTACAGCGCGGCTCCAAAGGCAAGCAAGATGGCGAGAAAGCCGATTTCACTCAGCATGGGCCATTACCCGTGTGCTCAGACCCGAATGATTCATGGATGATGGCGGTGTGACGTTACAGCCCCGTGCCCGGCTCCGAGATGGACTGGTTCTTGTCCGCCTCACCGTACCGGCTGGGGCACTTGAAGAGCACCTCATTGGCGATGAACACGCCATCCGCGCCCAGCGTGCCGGTCATGATGGCCTGCGCCTCGTGTTGCAGCAGGTCTGGCTTGGGCTGGCCTTCGACGCGCACCGGCATGCGCGCCGCGCTCTCGTCCAGCGTGGCCTCGTGCAGCGCCAGACCGAGGTCTTCGATGCCAGAGGGGATGGTGACGACGGTGAACTCAATGATCAGGTTCTCGCCGTCAAAACGGATGGTGTCGCCGAGGACCGCACCCGTGACGCGCACAAGCTGCCCGGCGTATTTCGAGTCCTTGACCAGCTCTTCAACCGAGAGCAGCGGCAGCGCTCCGGATGCCGTGCCGGACAGGATCAGGTACACGACGGCAGCCAGCATGGCGATGCCGCCCACGAGGAATTTCCAGCGCCCGGCGCTGCGCTGCGCAACGGGCTGGCTTTCGGCGCTTGTGTCTGCTACTTTTTCCCAGGTCGTCTGAGCCACGCTCGTCTCTCCTCTTGAACTTCTTTTCTTCAGTCTCCGGCGTCCATGCAGAAACTATCACGATTGCTTGGAAAACGCCCAGGCAAGGGCGCGGATTGGCAAGAGTCCGGCAGGGGTGGCGAAGCCCTTGTTGCAACCGGTTCGCAAGTACGCTGCTGATGATCGCACAAGTGCGCACTGTGCTCCAGTGACATTAATCAGTATTCGACAGGTCAAAAGTCCGGTCTTCGTCGTCAAAAATACCGCAAATCGCGCAGGTTCGCCACTTGACGTGAATCCTGATCGCTTGCCGGGGACCGTTGGGGCGGATCATCGCGGCGGGCGCGTCGCGACGCGCCCCTACAGGGTAGGGTGGCCTACGGGCGGCTATCTGATGGTAGAGGGTGTGATGCACTTCGCACGGCGAACATGGCCCGGACAGGCGATGGCAACGCCCGGACCTCACCCCCGGCCCCTCTCCATGCCTGCCACCCCAGAGGGGACCCCGGCAGTCCTAGAGAGGGGAGTTCGCCAGCCCCACCGCCGCGCTCTTCCCCCTCTCTACGCGGTACTCCGCGTGGAGAGGGGGCCAGGGGGTGAGGTTCAGAGTTCACAACAGCCCCTAGACACCTACCCCTCGATGGACTTCGAGAAGTTGGGGCGGATCATC
>JADZBY010000588.1 GCA_020851855.1 Anaerolineae bacterium | reverse complement strand
TCCCACTGGATGCCCTCTTTTGTTTGGCGGCGCGCCCGACGCTTAGGGACTCCCGCAGATTCATAGCCATCGCCTGGCGTGCCCGGCGCTGAAGCACCGGGCTGAATGTACAAAGCCCTGACGGGCTGGCATACACCTTCAGCCCGCAGGGCTTCGTAGTTTCAGCCTGGACCTTCAGGTCCGGGCGCTTCGCTCCGTGCTATTGGGTGAAAAACCAGCCGTCTGGATGGATTTCAGGCGGTTGCATCCTGCTACCGGCTGGCGAAACGGTAGCCGACGCCGCGTGAGGTCAGGATGTATTCGGGCCGGCCAGGGTCCGACTCGATCTTCTGGCGCAGGTAGTGGATGTACAGCTTCAGGCTATCCACCGCGTCGCCGTACTGCGGCCCCCACGCCTCTTTGACCAGCTCGGCCCGCGTGATGACGCGCCCGGCGTTGCGCACCAGCACGCCCAGCAGGCTAAATTCTTTGGGTGTTAGGTGAATCTGCTTGTTGCGCACCCGCACTTCCCGGTTGAGGAAATTCACCCGGAACTCGCCGCCGTTGAAGACCAGTTCTTCCGATACCACCGGCGACGGCGAGCGGCGAAGGTGCGCCCGGATGCGCGCGATCAGCTCGTCGTTGTCGTAGGGCTTGATGATGTAATCGTCCGCGCCCATCTCCAGGCCGCGCACCACGTCGCGCATGTCCGTGCGGGCCGACAGGAAGACGATGGGCACGTCGGACAGCTCACGCAGGCGGTGGCAGACTTCCCAGCCATCCATATCGGGCATCATGATGTCCAGCAGGACGAGATCGGGGTGCGTGCGGTAGGCTTTGCGCAAGCCATCCTCAGCCCGCAGCGCCTTGATCACCTCGTAGCCGCGCCGCTCCAGGAGAAGGCTGATCAGTTGCACCGTCGAGTCATCGTCGTCGATGACCAGGATTTTCTCTGCCATCCGCTCACTCGATCCCTGCGTCTCCTGGCGTGCCGAATCCGAGACGTTGTCGAACTAATGTATCATGACTTCAAAGGCGCTGCAACCGCGATTCTAACCGGGCGCTGACCTCACCTCGCCGCGTTCGCCAGCGCAAAGGCCAGCCGGTTGTGCCGCTCGACGATGACCGGCAGGTCGATGGTGGCCAGCTGCCCGTCGCGCACCACAACGCGCCCGTTGATGATGCTCAGCGCCGCCTGCGCCGGAGCACAGAACACCAGCGCGGCGACCGGATCGTGCAGCGCGCCGGCGAAACCCACGCTGCGCATGTCAAAGGCGACCACGTCCGCCGCCATGCCCGGCTCCAGCGCGCCGATGTCGTCCCGGCCAAGCGCCGCCGCGCCGCCCCGCGTGGCCATGTCGAGCGCGTCGCGGGCGGTGAGCGCCGCCGGGTTGCCCTCGACGCGGGCCAGCAGCATCGCCTGACGCGCTTCGGCCAGCAAGTGCCCGGCGTCGTTCGAAGCCGAGCCATCCACGCCCAGCCCGACCGGCGCGCCCGCATCGCGCATCTTGCGGATCGGCGCGATGCCCGACGCCAGCCGCATGTTGGACGACGGGCAGTGCGCCACGCCGGTCCCGGTGCGGCCAAAGAGCGCGATCCCGGCGTCGCTGAGCTTGACGCAGTGCGCATGCCACACGTCCGGCCCGACCCAGCCCGCGTCCTGGGCATACTCGGCAGGCTCCATCCCGAAGCGCTCGATGCTGTAGGCCACGTCGTTGGCGTTTTCGGCAAGGTGCGTGTGCAGCCGCACACCGTAGCTTCGGGCCAGCGCCGCCGATTCGCGCATCAGGTCCTGCGTGACGCTGAACGGCGAGCACGGCGCGACGGCCACGCGGATCATCGCCCCGCGCGCCGCGTCGTGATACGTCTCGATCAGCCGCCGCGTATCGCGCAGGATGAACTCCTCGTCTTCTACGACACGGTCCGGCGGCAGCCCCCCTTTGCTCTGGCCGAGGCTCATGCTGCCGCGCGTGGCCTGGAAGCGCAGCCCGATTTCCTGGGCGGCCCGGATCGAGTCGTCCAGCGTGCAGCCGTTGGGATAGATGTACAGGTGGTCGCTGGCCGTCGTGCAGCCGGACAGCATCAGTTCCGCCATCGCGGTGAGCGCCGAGATGTACACCATTTCCGGCGTCAGGTTGGCCCAGATGCCGTACAGCGCCGTCAGCCAGTCGAATAGCTCGTGATTCTGCCCGCCGGGAATGACGCGCGTCAAGCTCTGGTACATGTGGTGGTGCGTATTGACCAGGCCCGGCATCACGACATGCCCGGCGCAGTCGAACGCTTCCACCGTCTCGCCGCTCCGTTCGACGAGCGGCAGCAGATCGGCGGTCGCGCCGACAGCCTCGATGCGCGAGTCGCGAATCAGCACCGCGCCGTCGGGGATTTCGCGCCGCGCCGCGTCCATGCTGAGCACGACCAGAGCGTTTTTCAGGAATAGAGTGGCCATGTGCGCCTCAGTCGGTGAAGAGCTTCTTCAGCTCCAGGCTAAAACCAGGCAAGAGCGCGCCGCCGCTCAGCGTATCCGCCGCGCCGAGCGCCTTCACCGGTTGGCCCGGCGTGTACACCTTCACCTCGCGGCTTTCCGGGAACACCAGCCAGACCAACGCGCCCGCCGCCAGATAATTGACCACTTTGTCCATGACCAGCGGCAACGAATCGGTGGGCGACAGCACCTCGACGGCCAGATCGGGCGGCAGCGGGTTGTATGCGGCCTCAAGCGGCGGATCGGGCTGGCGCGCCTTCGCCATGTAGCCCACGT
>JADZBY010000587.1 GCA_020851855.1 Anaerolineae bacterium | reverse complement strand
CACACGCTGACGGCATAGAGCGGCCAGGGCAGGTACAGCGTCAGGCCCGTGGACCAGATGGCCATCACGCCGGCCATCGACGGCGAGGCGAGGTACATGATGGCAAAGAACAGCGCGGGCAACGACGTGGCCAGCCAGACCCGCCGCGATGCCGGACGGCCAGCGGCCATCCACAGGGCGACCGGGCTGAGCACGACGAAGAACTCGCCCAGGTAAAAGCACACGTCGGCCAGCGGCGGCGGGTTGGACCAGCGCAGCGCCTCGAACAGGGCCGGGAGCGCCTGGTAGGCCGCGCTCATCAGCATGGCCGCGGCGGGGACGAGCAGACTGAGCCGGAGTCCGGCGTCCGCTTGCCGGGCGCGCCCCATGATCAGGATCACTGCCGCCAGCCCGGCCACCTGGTACGCCAGCGCCGGCCCGCCGGACGGCGCGACCACGATAAACGCCAGGCTCAGCGCCGCCAATCCGGCCAGCAGCATCGGCAGGCCCACACGCCGCGCCTGAATCTCCCGCCATACGATCCACAGCAGACCGGCCAGCGCCAGAAGCGCCGCCAGCGTCGCCGCGAACTGGCCGATCAGGTTGAAGCTCTCGTAAACCGTGATCAGGAACGGCGTTTTGGGCATGTGTATAGCCGCCCGCGTGAGCGTCCGGCCAATCAGCCAGTCGGCCAGCGCGGCCAGCGTCAGCCAGTGAAAGAGGGGCGTGGGCGCGCTCATCTTTACGCCCCCTTGCGGCCCGTCACCGCGACCAGCAGCAGCAGCCCGCCGATGGGCAACATGCACACGGCGTTGATGGCCAGGATGCCCAGGATGACGACGATGAAGCCATCCGTGCCCGTCGGCGTCACGGCGCGCGCTTCGGCCTGGTTGGACGCCGGGCCAGCGCTGGCCGCCGACGGTCCCGCCCCCTGCGACTCAAGGCGGAAGGACACCCACTGTGACGTGGATTTCTGCCCGTTGCGCTCGGCGTGTGCGCCGTCCCACACCGCGAAGGCGACCGGGTAGACGCGGTTCATGGCGAACGACGCATCGGTCGCCTCGGTCGAGGCCAGGCGGCGGCTGAAGATGGTCCGCCACTGGCCATCTGCCCATGCGCCGTGGCCCTGCACATTCTGCTGGGCGAGCGGCTGCGAGTTCAGCGTGCCAAAGCCGCCCGCGCTCAGGTCCTCGACAGACGAGGCGCGCTCGGCGCTGGCGAACAGGTTGCCCACCGCCCGCGCCGGAAGGTACATCGCGTCCGCGCCCGTCACGTCGGGAAAGGGGTAATAATCGACATGCATATCGGGATACTGCGCGATGAGGTCCCGCCGCGCGGCGAGGTCCGCTTCCCAGTCGGCTTTCCAGTGCCAGATATTCACGTTGCCGCCCTGCTGGCCCATGCACACGTTCAACTGGCCTTCGATCAGCGGGAACTGCAGGGCGACGGCGTCGCGGAAATCTTCGGTGCGTAGCATGGTGTTGTTCTGCGTCTCGTCCGCCCATTCGACCAGCACGGCAAGCTGAACGCCATTGTGCAGCGCCCGGACCGTGACGGAGCGAATGCTTGGGTTGAGCAGCATGGGCCGCGTCGTGTTCTGCGCGCTCAGCGGGATGTCCACCGCGACGGCCTGCTGCCAAAGCGCCGACGCCGGATCGTTCACCGGCAGCTCGCCCCGCACCCGCGCCGCCGCCACGGTGAGGCCCTGCGAGCTGGCGACGGGTATCCTGAGCAACGTGAGCGCCGCCGCGAGGGCCAGAAGCAGGCCATAAAAGAGGCGTGAGCGCGTGATCATAGGGGCACCTCATCGGACTGACTCAACGCACAGCCTTCACAGGACAGAGACGGGCCGAGCGGCGTGGGCTTCACCGCAGACAGCGGGCGGGCTTCAAGCTGCACGCCCAGCCGCCGTGCGTCGGCCTCGACAAACGCGGCGGTGAAACGCGCCAGCGCGGTGTACACATTCGTTCCGGCGTTCGCCACGAGCGCCTGCCCCAGCAAGCCCATCCAGCGGCCCAGGTGATCTTTCAAAAAGTGCCGCTGCGCCTCGATGCACGTCTCGGCATGCTCCGGTCGCACGTCATTGAGCGCCACCGCCTCTTTGAAGGCCAGCACGTGCATAAATTCCAACTCGGCGGCGACGTGATCGGGCCGCTCGCGGATCGGGCCGCCCGGCTCGAAGCCAAAGGCGCGGTAGAAGCCGTTGATGTCGGCCATCTCCTGGCTCTGCCGGTATTCGTGCGGCAGACCACACTCGGTTTCGTAACACAGCGAGCCGGTCAGGCCGATGGTGTGGCGGTGAAGGGCCTGCAAATCGACCAGCGCGACGGGTTCGACGCTCAGATCGGCCTCGATGCCCAGATCACGCGCCACGGCCATCAAGACCGGCGCATCCAGCGTCCAGTTCTCGTCGGGGTACAGGAACGCCTCGGCCAGAAAGCCGTAGACCTGCGCCCGCCGGATCGTCATCTCGATGCTCATGCGCACACTCGCTCCCTTTGGCCCTCAGATCGAGTTCAGCCGCTCGGCGGGGCGCTCGTGGAGCGGCTCGACCACCGTCAGACGCACCGCTTCACGCCCTGCGCCGTCGAAGCCGATGACCGTGTCGTTGTACATCTGCCACGGCTGGCCGTTCACTTCGGTTTCCAGCACGAGCGGGCCTTCTTCGATCTCGTAGCGGAAGATCATCTTCTGCGTGGTGCGGAAGAGCTGCATGACGGCCAGCAGTTCCCGCGATGGGGCGGTGTACCGCGCGATGGCCTGATCGACGCCCGGCCCGAACATCTGGTGCAGGTACGCGCGCGGCGCCCAACGCGGCGGGATGTAGTAGATATTCGGCTCCGTGCCAAACTGCGGGTAGAGCGGCAGCGCCACCTGCTCGACCTTGATCATGTAATACAGCGGGTGCTGGCGCATCTCGGCCCACGAGCCATCCGCCGCGATGTCCACCAGCCCGTTGAGCCGGATTTTGCCGGGGCAGACGGCCATGCAGCGCGTCTCCATCGGCACGCCGTCGCTGATCGGGTCCGTGCCCTCGACGCGCGGGTAACAGCCGACGCACTTCTCGCTGGTCATGGTCGTGCTGCGGTACATCGACTTCTTGTACGGGCACTGTTCCACGCACTTCCGGTAGCCCCGGCAGCGCGACTGGTCGATGAGCACGATGCCGTCTTCGGGCCGTTTGTAGATCGCCTGGCGTGGGCAGGCCGCCGCACAGGCCGGGTAGGTGCAGTGGTTGCAGATGCGCTGAAGGTAAAAGAACCACGTCTGGTGCTCCGGCAGCGATGCGCCCTGGGTGTGAATGCCCAGCTTGTCGCCGTCGTAGCGCGTCGAGGTGTCCTCGTAGAAATTCGGGGCGCGCCATTCGTTATCGGCGGGCAGGTAACCGAGCGCCTGCTCGTTCAGGCCGGGCGCTTCGCTGATGGTCAGGCCGTTGTACACGCCGTAGGGCGCATCGTCGCGCTTCTGCGAGGTGTCCCACTCGGCCTTGACGCCCGCCGCCTGGTGCGCCTCGTCCAGCAGCTTGAGGGTTTTGATGTCCCAGTGCTGCGGGTAGCCACCATAGGGCTTCGTCTCGACGTTGTTCCACCACATGTGCTCCTGGCCGGGCGAGAAGGTCCAGGTGGCCTTGCACGCGCCGGTGCACGTCTGGCAGCCGATACAGCGGTTGATGTTGAAGATGGCCACGAACTGCTTTTGAGGATGGGCTTCCTCATAGGCGTAGGTCATCGGGCGGCCCAGATGCCAGTTATAAACGTCGGGCATCGTGTACTCCTGTTCCGCTACCCATTCACGCCGGGTGGGACGGCGTCGCCGCCGGTCGCCACTTGGCGCTGATCCGCTGGATGAGGGCGCGCACGTAGTCTTCGCCCTTCTGCCGGTAAATGCGGTGTGTGGCCATGAACATCGGCGTGGCGAAGAGCGCCATCAGCCGCTCGCCGTCCCAGCCCAGGCGCACGTACTCCTCGACCAGGCACTCCGCCATCGCCTCAAGCTGCCCCGGCTCGCCGGGCATGACCATGCCGACCAGTTCCAGGGGGTCTTCCTCGGCGCTCTCGTCTCTAGGCATGCTCGTCTCCTTGCGCAGATGCGGCCTTCGCGGCGGCAGCGCGTGCTTCCCACGTGGCCATCAGCTTGCCGCGCTCGTGGATGAGCACGGGCAGGCATTCGGAGCAGATGTGCAGTGCACGGCCCTGGAAGCGCCACACGCTGATCGGCGCGTCGGCTTCGCTGCGGCCACAGTTCAGGCAGCGCTCGGCGGATGAATCGGTTGATGGATGGTT
>JADZBY010000586.1 GCA_020851855.1 Anaerolineae bacterium | reverse complement strand
GACTGGCCCGCCGTGCAGGCCCGCCGCGATGCCCTTCCGCCCGGTGAGCAGGCGCGCTACAGGGCGTTCCCCTACCTGCACGGCGACATGGGCTTGGCGATGGCCGCCGCCGATCTGGCCGTCAGCCGGGCCGGGGCGAGCACCCTGGGCGAATACCCGCACTTTGGCCTGCCCGCCATTCTCGCCCCGCTCGCGTTCGCCTGGCGCTACCAGCAGGTCAACGCAGACTGGCTGGCGGCGCACGGCGCGGCGGTCCGCTTGGACAACGAGCGGCTGGCGGATGAGCTTCTGCCCACCATCCGCGCCATCCTGAGCGACCCGGCCCGCCTGGAAACCATGCGCAACGCGGCGCGTGGGCTGGCGGGCGGCGACGTGGCCGGGACGATTGCCGACCACGTTCTGGCGCTGGCGCTGGCGAAAAACGCGCAAGACCGTTAAGCTTCTCAGAGTGATCGTGGTTTCGGTTCGCATCGCCCTGCGCACGGGACTCCCTTGACTTGAGGTGACGCCGACGATGGTACAGCTTTCGACCATTCTCTGGGTGCTGATCGTCATGTTCGCGATTGTCGGACTCCTGCGCGGCTGGACAAGGGAGATCGTCGCGTCGGCGGGCATTATCCTCGCCCTGTTTGCCTCGTGGCAGTTCGACAGCATCATCCTGCAACCGCTGACGCAGGGCGCGACGCCGCAGCAGATTTTCTTCCTGTATTCGGGCATCCTGATCGTGCTCGCCTTCTTCGCCTACCAGACGCCCGGCGCGGCGGCGCAGATTTCGTCCAACCGGCTGTGGGCAGACCGCCGCCTGGGCTGCCAGGAGCGCCTGCTCGGCTTCGTGGTGGGCGGCGTGAACGGCTACCTGCTCTTCGGCTCGATCTGGTACTACCTGGACCGCACAAATTACCCGTTCCCGCCCTTCATCTTCGCGCCCACGCCGGGCAGCGCCAGCGCCTCGATGGTCAGCGCGCTGCCGCTCATCTTCCTGGTCCAGGGCAATTTGCTCACCATCCTGGTCATCGTGCTGTTCCTGTTCGTCATCATCGCCATGGTCTGATACGGGCGGGCCGGGCGGTCGCCATGTCACAGTCCGAGACTTTCCCCAATCCGAACCTGCTGGGCAAGCCGGGCCAGCGTGTGCACGTCGTCGGCGTCGGGGGCGCGGGCATGTCGGCCATCGCGCGGGTGCTGATCGGGCGTGGGCTGTACGTCTCCGGCTCGGATCGCAGCACGGGGGCGGCTGCTCAGGCCCTTGCCGCGCTCGGCGCGACGGTCTATGAAGGCCACGCGGCGGCCCACGTGGCCGAGTCTGCGCCGGATGTGCTGCTCATCTCGTCCGCCGTCGGGCCAGACAACCCCGAAGTGGCGGCGGCGCGGGCGGCGCATATCCCCATCCTGAAGCGGCGCGATGCCCTGCCGCTGCTGCTGCGCGGCTGCCGGCAACTGGCCGTGGCCGGAACGCACGGCAAAACCACGACTACCGCCATGCTGGCCCACATCCTGCGCGACGCGGGCCGCGATCCTTCGTACATCGTCGGCGGCGTCATGCTGAACACCGGCGACAACGCGCACGCCGGGGCCGGCGATGCGTTTGTCATCGAGGCCGACGAGTACGATTACATGTTCCTCGGTTTGCACCCGGCCATCGCCATCCTGACCAACGTCGAGCACGATCACCCGGACATGTTCCCAACCCTTGAGGACGTGCACGCCGCGTTCCGGCGCTTCCTCGGCCAGATCGTCGCGCCGGATGGGCTGCTGATTGCCTGCGGCGACGATCCGGGCGCGCGGGCGCTGGCGGTGGAGCGCCGGAACGCGGGCGGCGCGGTCCTGCTCTACGGCCTCGATTCGCCTGCGCTCGATTGGACCGGCCAGCGCGGCGTGGAACCGGGCGCTTTCACCGCACGCGGCGCGCTGGATGGGCGTCCGGTCGCACAACCGGTGCGCCTGGCGCTGGCCGGAGATCACAACCTGCGCAATGCGCTGGCCGCCTTTGCCGCCGCGTGCGCCTCTGGCATTACTCCCGGCGCAGCCGCCGGTGCGCTGGCCGCGTTCAAGGGGGCCGGGCGGCGTGCGGAGATCATGGGCAGCGTGGGCGGCGTGATCGTCGTCAGCGACTATGGCCACCATCCCACCGCCATCCGCGCCACGCTCCAGGCCATGCGCCAGCAGCACCCGGGGCGCGCCGTGTGGGCCGTCTGGCAGCCGCACACCTTCAGCCGCACGCGCACACTCGCCGCCGAGTTCGCCCTCGCCTTTGCAGACGCCGATCATGTGCTCGTCACGGACATTTACGCCGCGCGCGAGCAGTTCCAGCCCGGCGACCTGGACGGCGCGGCCATGGCGGGCCGAATCGCCGCCAGTGGTCATCCCGACGCGCGCCACTCCGGCGGCTTGGAGCACACCGCGCGGCTGCTCGTCGATCACCTGGCGGGCGCGCGTGGACCGGGCGCGGTCGTCGTCATCTTCAGCGCGGGCGATGCGCCCCAAGTGGGTGAGATGCTGCTCGCCGCGCTGCACAAGGTCCGGTGAGCGGCATGGGCGGCCTGCGTCCCGACTACGAGCGCCTGCTCCGCCCATTGGTGGGCGACCGGTTGCTGCTGGATGAGCCGTTGGCCCGTTACACCGTCGCGCGGCTGGGCGGCCCCGCCGATGCAGTGGCCATCGTTCATTCCGGCGCTGAGCTGCTCAAGGCGGCGCAGTTGGCCTGGGCGGAAGGCTGGCCGGTGCGCATCCTGGGCGGCGGCGCGAACGTGCTCATCTCGGACGCTGGCTTTCGCGGCCTGGTCATCGTCAATCATGCCCGCCTCGTCAACGTGAGCTTTTCGGGCCTTGTCTATGCCATGAGCGGGGCAAACCTGATCGGCGTCGTCCGGCAGTGCATCGAGCGCAGGCTGGCCGGGCTGGAATGGGCGATTGGCATCCCCGGCACGCTCGGCGGCGCGGTGGTCAATAACGCGGGCGCGCACGGCGGCGATATGGCCGGCTGTGTGAACAAGGCGGTCGTCGCCACACCCGAGGACGGGATGCACGAGTGGCCGCTGGAGCGCCTGGAATACGCCTACCGTGACTCCGCCCTCAAACGCCGCGAGACGCCCTTTGTCGTGGTGGCTGCCGAACTGCGCCTCACGAGCGATGCGGACCCCGACGCCCTGCGCGCCCGCGCCGACGAGTTCACCGCGCACCGCAAGCGCACCCAGCCGCCCGGCGCGAGCCTGGGCAGCATGTTCAAGAACCCGCCGGGCGACTACGCGGGCCGCCTGATCGAAGCCGCCGGGCTGAAGGGAGCGCGCGCCGGCGGCGTGATCATCTCGCCGGTGCATGCCAACTTCTTCATCAACACCGGCGGCGGCGCGGCGGCGGATTACCACGCCCTGATCCGGCTGGCGCAGGATACGGTGCGCGAGCGGTTCGGCGTGTCGCTTGAACTGGAAATCGAATTACTCGGTGAGGGCCTTGAAAGCGCCTGAGAAACACGAGCCGGGACGCGATCCCCGGCGTGACGCACCGGTGTACCGCGTCCCGGCTGGCCCGGTGCGCGTCGAACTGGAAGTCAACCGCTCGCGGTTCATCGGCAGCCTGGACATGGCCGACAGCGTCGAGGCGGCGCGCGCCTTCATCCAGGCCCGGCGCGACGAAATGCCCGACGCGACGCACCACGTGTACGCCTTCAAGGTCGGTTACGGCGCGTCGGTGACCGAGGGCCTCTCCGACGACGGCGAGCCGACGGGAACCGCCGGGCCGCCCACGATGGCCGTGGTGCGCGGCGCGGACGTGGGCGATGTGGCGCTGGTCATCACGCGCTACTTCGGCGGGATCAAGCTCGGCACGGGCGGGCTGGTGCGCGCTTACGGCGACACGGCGCGCGCCGCGCTGGCCGCCATGCGCACCCGCGACAAGATTCCGCTGCGCCGCCTGGGCCTGGCGCTGCCGTATCCCCTCTACGAGCGGGCCAAGCTCATCGCCGCCGCGCACCAGGCCGTCATCGACGACGAAGAATTTGGCGCGGATGTCAGCCTGTACCTGACCCTGCCCCTGAGCGAGGTGGACGCCTTCACCGCCGCCATCCGCGACCTGAGCGCGGGCCGCGTCGCGCCGGTCGATCTGGACTGATCGCGCCGGGCGATTTCGGAAAAGATGCTTTCGCGGCATGACAGTCTTATTCCAATCTGCACAGCAACTCTTTTCATTCTGACCTTTTGGCGCTAATATCGAGTCAGGATGTAGCGATGGACTTCGGTACGACCTGCCGCGCACAAGGCATCGGCTTTCCCGACGTGTTGCGGACTCTAACCTGGTTAGATCGACACAATGGCAGCCCCCACGCGCCTGTTGATTGTCACGGACCAACGCCACGACCCGGATGTCATTTCCGAGGCGCTGCGCCAGTCTCGCCTTGATGTCGAGTACCTCAGCGCCGCCGGAGAGCAGGAGTTCATCGCCGCCCTGGAACGCCGCCCCGACGCCATCCTCGCCCGCTACCAGGTCGGCGATTTCGGGGCGCTGCACGCGCTTGGCCTGCTCCATCGTCTCGCGCCGCACACGCCGTTCCTCGTCTTCGACAACGACATGAACGCGGCGGCCAGCGAAGCGTGCGTGCAACTGGGCGCGTTCGCCGTGATCCCCGCCGACCAGACCGCGCAATTGGTCGCCGCGCTGCGCCGCGCCCTGCAGGCCCCTTTGGAGATGCACCTCGTCCCCCTGGCGGCGGATGAGACGCCCCGGAATGCGCCGCCCTGCCAGCCGCCGGACAGGGCCGGTTTTTTCTTCTACCGGCTGCGGCTCACCCCGGACCGGGCGCTGGAGCGCATCGACGGCGACTGTCAGGCGATAACGGGCTACACGGTGCAGGAATTTCAGGCCGACCCGGCGCTTCTGCTGGCAGTGCTCAACCTGGGCGAAACCGATCTGGCCGCGCCGTCCGCCTCGCGGCGCTGGGCGTTCCGGCTCCGGGCGCGCAACGGCAGCGCCTTTGACGTGGAGCACTTCACAAACGTCCTGCCCGGCGAAAGCGACCAACCCGCCGCGCTGGAAGGGCTGGTTCGGGACGTGACGGCGCATCTGCACACCGCCGCCACGCTTCAGCGCAGTGAGGCGAATTTCCGCGCGGCGGCAGAGGGCAGCCTGGACGCCTTCTACATTTTGAGCGGCGTGCTGGATGAGGCCGGCCAGATCATCGATTTCGTATTCGCCTACGCCAATGCGCGCGCCGAATCAACCTTCTACCTCTCGCGGGAGCGCCTGCTCGGCCAGCGCATCGGGGAATTGTTCCCGGTCTTGCGCGCCGCCGGTTTCCTGGACCGCTACGCCCACGTCATGCAGACCGGCCAGCCCTTCGAAGGCGAGTTTTTTCTGCCGGAGAGCGGCCAGATTCCCGGCTGGTACTACCAGCAGGTGACGCCGCTCGAAGGCGGCGTGTTCGTCGTCAACCGCGACATCACCTCGCGTAAGCTGCTCGAAGCGTCGCTCCGGCGCAGCGGCAACATGTTCCGCTGGTTCGTGGCGCGCTCCATCGACGGCGTGATGCTGGCCGACGAACTGGGTGTGCTCATCGCCTGGAACGAGGCGCAGGAACAGATCACCGGCCTGCCGCGCCAGGAAGTCATCGGGCGCTTCGCCTGGGATGTGATCCGCCGTATGTTGCCGCCAGAGCGCGCCCGGCAAGGACTGGGCGACGACATCCAGGCGCGCCTGGTCGAAGCGCTGCGCACCGGGGAAGGCGCTTGGCTCAACCGGCTGGTCGAAACGGAAGTGATCCGCCCGGATGGCTCCCGGCGGGTCATCCAGGAAGCCTATTTCCCGCTGCGCACCGACAAGGGCTACATGATCGGCAACATCGCGCGGGACATCACCGAGCGGCGGCGCATGGAAGAGGCGATGAGCGCCACGGCGGCGAATCTGCGCGCCATGCTCAACAACGGCTCACAGGCGTTTGTCCTGCTCGACCGGGATGGCCTGATCCAGGCGCACAACGACATAGTCATCGAGCGCGCCAGGCCGCTTTTTGGCAAAGCGTTCCAGTTGGGCAAGCCGATCTACGACGTGTTGCCCGATGCGGCGCGCATCATCTTCCGGGATGCGTTTCCTCGTGTGCTTCGTGGCGAGTCGCACCGCCAGGAGATGGGCCTCGTGGCCGACGACGACGGAACGTACTGGTTTCGCATCGATTTCACGCCCGTGGCCACGGAAGAGGGCCGCATCATCGGAGCCTGCATCTCGGCGCTGGACATCACCGAACAGCGAGACGCCGAAAAGCGCCGGTTGGACCTCGTCATCGAGCGCGAAAAGGTACAGGTCCTCGAATCGTTCATCAACGACGCCTCGCACGACTTCCGCACCCCGATCAGCATCCTCAAGACGACGAGTTACCTGCTCGGCAAGTATTCTGATCAGCTCTCTGCGCACTCGATTCGGCTGGGTGGGCAGCTATTCACCATCTCGCCGGAGACGCTCAGCGCGCTGCTGCACGACATCGGGGAGATTGCCATCGGCATCCAGAATCAGGTCGGCTCGCTCGAAGCCGGCTCGCAGCGCCTGGAACGGCTCGTGGAGAGCCTGCTCGAAATCACGCGCCTGGAGCACCAGCGGCAATTTGCCCTTGAGCCGCACAGCCTGAATGTGCTGGCCGACGGCGTGGTCGAGATGTACCGCCCGCTCGCCGTCGAGCAGCAGATTACCTTGCACTTCAGCGCAGACGGCGGCCTGCCCGTCGTCCTGCTTGACGAGGAAGAATTTGGCCGCGTCATCCAGAATTTGCTGGAAAATGCCCTGAACTTCACGCCGCAAGGTGGGCAGGTGACGATCAGGACGTACCGGCAGGGCAATGAAGCCGTGCTCGACGTCTCGGATACGGGCATCGGCATCGCGCCCGCCGACCTGCCGCACATCTTCGAGCGCTTCTACCGGGCCGACAAAGCCCGCCAGACGTACAGCGGCGGCGCGGGGCTGGGCCTGTCGATTGCCCGGCGCATTGTCGAGGCGCATGGCGGGCGTATCGAGGTGTCCAGCGCGCTGGGAGTGGGCAGCGCCTTCCGCGTTTTGCTGCCGCTTGGAAAGGGGTGAGTGTGGCGGCAAACCCTCACCCCCGGCCCCTCTCCCCCATGGCGAGGGGTGAGCAGATCGGGAATCTCCCGCCTTTCGCCCCTCTCGCCCCCTGGGAGAGAGGGGTTGGGGGAGTGAGGGATGTCCGCCGCAGAACCCTCACCCCTGGCCCCTCTCCCTCATGGCGAGGGGTGGAAGAGGCAGAGCGCATCCGGTCTTTCGCCCCTCTCGCCCCCTGGGAGAGAGGGGTTGGGGGAGTGAGGGTCAATGCATAAGCCAACCGTGAATCCACCGGCCTCGTGCCTGAAAAGTGTCGAAAAACGCGGACCCGGATCATGAAACTGCGATAGAATGGCCGTAGCGAACACAAATGGAGCGGTCGGCGAGGCCGTGCCGTGCCAGGTGCACGATGAGTGAAGAGAATGGCGACCTACATCAGCGCTTGGCGCGCGCCGCACAGGCCCTGCAGGCCCATAAAGAGCGTTTCCGGTCCATCTTGCTCAAGAGCAGGGATGCGATCCTCATCGTCGACGCTGAAGGCATAATCTGTCAGGTCAATCCCGCCGCTGAACACCTCTTCGAGCGCTCCGCCCAGGACCTCATCGGCCAGGAATTTGGCATCCCACTTGTCCCACGTGAAACGGGCGAAGTGGTCATCGTCGCCGCGCATGGCGACCGGCCCGTTGCGGAGATGCGGACCATCGAAACCGAATGGGAGAACCGCCCGGCGACGATGGTCTGGCTGCGCGACGTCACGCACCACCGCCAGCAGGAACACGCCCTGCACAGCGCGCTCGAACAGATTCAGAACATCCGCTACGCCCTGGACAAATCGGCCATCGTGGCCATCACCGACGTGCAGGGCGTGATCGAATACGTTAACGACAGGTTCTGCGACATCTCCGGCTACCGGCGCGACGAGCTGATCGGGCACACGCACCGCGTCATCAACTCCGGCTACCACACGCGCGACTTCTGGAAAGAGATGTGGCGCACCATCGCGCGGGGCGACATCTGGCGCGGCGAGATCAAAAACCGCGCCCGTGACGGCTCGTACTACTGGGTGGCGACGACCATCGTGCCCT
>JADZBY010000585.1 GCA_020851855.1 Anaerolineae bacterium | reverse complement strand
CCGGCGTCGGCGGTGACGATGATCAAGAGCACGACGAGCACAAACAGGCCCAGCGCCAGCAGATTTTCGGCGGTCAGAAGGCGTCGCAGCATCGGTCTACGCTCCCGGTAGGCAGAACGGACCCATTATAGCCGCTTGGCGCAAGTCACGGCGCGATGACCTTCGCATAGGTGACCTGGGTGAAGCGCATCCGGAAGCCCGCCGACTGGTAAAGCTGCCATGCGCCGAACGGATTCTGCGAGTCGACGTTGAGGCGCACCGTCTCCAGCCCGTCTTCCTTCAGCAGGCGCAGCGCGTGGTACAGCGTGGCGCGGCCCAGCCCTTTTTGCCGGTAGCCGCGCCGCGTCCCGATCTGGTGCAGGAGCGCCTCACGGTGGCCGGTGCGCCCAGGCTCGTCCGGGCTGACCAGCGACCAGCAGAAGCCGACCATCACGCCTTCCGGCGACTGCACGATCAGGTCGTGGCGGGGCTGGTAGGCCGGATCGTTGCGGCGCTGGTGCAGGTAGCGGTCCAGCGTCAGGTCATGGTGGCCCCAGTGGTCGATAAACGTGTCGTTGAACATCTCGACCCAGACCGGGCCGTCCGTCTCGAAGCTGGCGGCGCGGATGGTGTAGCCGGGCGCGAACTGCGGCTCCGGGAAGTCGATGTGGAGCGGGCAGACAAGCTGGTGAAAGTAGCGGTCGGGTTGGAAGCCGTGCCATTCGAGCGTGACGCAGCGCCGCCGGTCATCGGCGCGGGCGAAGCTCTGCAGGCGCACCGGCACGTGATTCTTGCGGGCGACGCGCTTCACACGGGCCTCGGTCCAGGCCAGCGCGGCGTCGTCCAGGCCGCGCGTGCGGGCGGCGGGGTGGATGCGAAAGCGCAGCGTGGCCACGACCTGGATTTCGCCCTCGATCTGGACGTGCACATAGGCCAGCACGTTGCCCACCTCGTCGAGCCAGAGCCGCGTATCGCGCTCCGGGTCGATGGTCGGGTCTTCGAACACGGCGCGCATCTCGTCCGCCGAGCGGGCCAGACCGAGCCGGTCAATGGCTTCGCAGGCGGCCAGCATGGCGCTGATCTTTTCGGCGTCATCGCCGCCCATGTAGGGACGGGCGGCAGGCGTCACGGTCATGCGGGTGATCGTCCGATCGATGCCGGGCGCGGTGGGAAACCCTCACCCCGTGCGCTTCACCACGCCTGCCGCCCCGGAAGGGCTTCGGCAGCCGTGGAGAGCGATAGGGCTGCACCGTTCCCCCTCTCTACGCGGTACTCCGCGTGGAGAGGGGGCAGGGGGTGAGGACACATCACGCGCGCCGGATAGCCAGTGTCAGCGTTTGCCCGTCGAACTCGAACGAGTCGCCGCGCTCGCCCGACGGGTTTTCATCCGCTTCCAGTGTAACCGCAAGCGTCTCACCCTGCACATACTCCGCGTGCCGGGCGATGGCCTGCGCCAGTTTGTCGCTGGCCCGGTAGCGGATGTGGATGGCGTCGTTCAGCGCGTAGTCCGCATCGCGGCGCATGGTGTTGGCGCGCCGCACGACCTCGCGGGCCAGCCCTTCGAGCACCAGATCGTCGGTCAGCGCCACGCGCAGGGCCGCCACGTAACCGTTTTCTTCGGCCACGGTGTAGCCTTCCGCCGCGTTGCGCAGCACTTCCACCTCGTCGGGCGTCAGCTCGACGGTCTGGCCGTTCGCCGCGACCTGGATATTGGTTCCCGCCAGAAGTTGCCTGGCCCAGGCCGTCACATCCGCCGGATCGCCCTCGCGCAGCATCTTCTGCACCTTCGGGAACAGGCTGCCCAGCCGCTTGCCGAGCTTCTGTGGCAGCGGGTTCAGGTTGTAGCGGATCATCGTCCCGGCGGTGTCTTCGTCCAGGACGCGCACGGCCTTCACGTTCAGTTCCTCGCCCACCGTCGCCGCCAGACTGCGCAGCGCGCTGGCTTCCTGCGGCGTGCGCACCGCAAAGGCGGCCTCAGAGAGCGGCTGGCGCACCTTCAGGTTGGCGCTGTTGCGCGCGGCGTGGCCCAGGCTGACCAGCCGCTTGATGAGCGCCATCTCGTCCATCAGCGCGCGGTCGATGAGCGACTCGTCGGCCTGTGGCCACCACGACAGGTGCACACTTTCCGCCGCGCCCGCGTCCACCGGGACCACCAGGTTGCGGTACATGGATTCGCTCAGGAAGGGCATGGCCGGCGCGAGCAGCCTTGCCACCGTGGTGAGCGCCGTGTAGAGCGTCTGGTAGGCGGCGCGCTTGCTGTCGTCCATCTCGGACTGCCAGAAACGGCGGCGTGTGCGGCGCAGATACCAGTTGCTCAGGTCGTCCACAAATTCCTGGATGGGCCGCGTTGCGCCGGGCACGTCGTACGTCTCGTACGCCGTCGTGACGCGCTGCACCAAGTCGTTGAGCGCGGCCAGAATCCAGCGGTCGAGCTTGTCGCGCTTCTCGACGGGCACGGGCGGCTCCAGCGCGGCGCGCACGTCCGGGAAGTCGATGTTGGCGTAGGTGACGAAGAAGCTGTACGTATTCCACAGCGTCAGGTAGAAGCCGCTGATCACCTCGTTGACCAGATCGCGCGAGAAGCGGCGGCTGTCGCCGGGCGGCGCGGACGTGTACATGTACCAGCGCGCCGCGTCCGCGCCCTGGGTGTTCATCACGTCCCAGGGATTGACGACGTTGCCCTTGCTCTTGCTCATCTTCTTGCCGTTGCCGTCCAGGATGTGGCCCAGGCAGATCACGTTCTTGAAGCTGACGCTCTCGAAGAGCAGCGTGGCGATGGCGTGCAGGCTGTAAAACCAGCCGCGCGTCTGGTCGATGGCCTCGCAGATGTAATCCGCCGGGAACTGCGACTCGAACATCTCGCGGTTCTGGAACGGATAGCCCCACTGGGCGACGGGCATCGCGCCGCTGTCGAACCACACGTCGATCAGCTCCGGGACGCGGCGCATCACGCCGTCGCCGCACGTCTGGCACGGGAACCAGATGTCGTCCACGTAGGGCCGGTGCAGGTCCAGGTCGGACAGGTCGCGGCCCGCATGCTGGCTGAGTTCTTCGACGCTGCCCACGCACACCGCCTCGCTGCAATCCGGGTTGTCGCATTTCCAGACCGGCAGCGGCGTGCCCCAGTAGCGCTCGCGGCCCAGCGCCCAGTCGCGGTTGTTCTCCAGCCACATGCCGAAGCGGCCATCTTTGATGTGCTCCGGGACCCAGT
>JADZBY010000815.1 GCA_020851855.1 Anaerolineae bacterium | reverse complement strand
GAGCCGTTCAGCACCGGGATGCTCAGCGCTTCGCCCAGAAAACGCTCGTTGGCGAAAAACGCGGCCTGATCGTGGTACGTGACGACGAGCAGCGGAATCCAGTCTGGGATGGCGCGGTCCACGCTCAGCGGCAGCGGCCCGTCGTAGACGACGCCCACCTCACCGTTGCGGTGCACCTCGGCGCGCACCGCGAACTCGGTGCTCGATTTGCGCACCAGGTACAGGAACACGCCGTCCAGCGCCCCGGCGTTCGAGAGGCGCGTGCGGGCCGCGATCCAGGCCGCGCCGCGCTCCGGCACGCGCACATCGACCCGGAGATAGATGTCGCTCGAATCGTAGAAGCCGGTGGTGTCCCTGCCCGCGCCAAAGGCGTAGAACGTCGGGCCGTCGTTGAAGATGCGCCACGCCGCGCCCGGCGTGTAGTCCATGCGCAGGTACGTGGAATGATCGCGGTCCGTGCCATCGCGCACGAACTCGCCCGGCGCATTCGCACCGCCCGCCCACCATTCGCGCGTGCGGAATCGGTCGTCAAAGTCCTCGTACCACTCGCTGAGCAGGTCGCGGATACGGCGCGTCTCAACCTGCTGCACCTTCTCGAAAGCCCACGCCGCCGCCTCGCTCTGGGACAGGCGCGTTTCCGTGAACAGGCAGTCCGTCAGGCGCATGATGTCCCGCTCGGAGCGGGTTGAGAAGACGATGTCGCCTGCTGCGGGCAGGTTATCGACGCGGTGCTCCGCGACGAGCCGCCCGGCCCGGTAAAAGCGCACTTCGCCGTCGAGCAGGTCCACGTCGAACTGGAAGAACTGGCCACGCCCCCAGCTATTGGGGAAAGACTGCAACGTGATGCGCGTGCCGTCGGCAGTGTACTGGTTCAACGTCAGGTTGCCGGCGATGAACTCGAACAGGATGTAGCCCGATTCGCTGTCCCGCACACGCACGTCAAAGCCACCCTGCACGCTGTACAGGCGGCAGCTCATGGTCATGCTGCCCAGGCGCGGCAAATCGGGCCGCACCGCCGTGTTGGACAGCTCGATGAAGGCGTTGCCGCGCGCATCGGCGCGCAGCTGCGCCGCCGCATTGTCCTCACGCGACCAGCTGGCGGGCCAACCGGGCGCGCGGAAATGCGAGCTGGCTCCCAGCGGCTCCAGGATTTTCAGGTTGTCGTAACGCACGGGCGTGCGCACGTTCACGTTTTGCAGGATGATCGAGCCGCCGGGCAGCACATCGCCGGGATCATCGACGGTCATGGTCAGCACCCGGTCGAGGTACAGGTACAGCAGGCCGCTGTCCGTCCACAACAGCAGGTGGTGGTATTCGCCCGCGCCCCAGTTGAGCGGCGCTTCGAGGTTCTTCAGGGCGCGCTCTGTGCTGCGGTTGACGGCTTCCCCGCTGCCGCGCCGGAAGGACAGGAAGCCGGGCGAAATCTCCAGGGCATAATAGCCAGCGTCACTGTGCCGGAAGATCAGGCGGCCAATGCTGCCTGCTTCGGCCAAATTGATGTCGAATTCCATGACCAGCGCGCGCTTCTCGGGCTTGTCCCAGGCAGGCTGCTCGCGCCCCATGATCATCGCGAGATCGTCCAGGCTGCCCACCGCGACGAGCACCGCGTTCGCGCCCACCGGCTGAATCTGCCACGCATCCGGGTTGGCGTCCCAGCCGGCCAGCGCGTCGGCGTTCTCCATGTCCACGTTATAGGGCATCGTACCGGGCGGCAGTGGGATGGGCGTGGGCGTCTCCGCCGGCGGCGCGGGCGTGGGCGAGACGAGCGCCGCGACGCGCGTCGGGGTGGCCTGTCCGGGGACGGGCGTGGTGATATAGCGCGCCTGCAGGGTCTGCTGATAGAGATTCTGGCCTGCCGCATCCTGCGCACTCACCCGCAAGGTGACCGTCTGCGCCTCAATTTCCGGGATCGGCACGCGCAGCGGGGCGTCGAGCGGCGCATCCTGGTCAAACTCGCCCAGTTTGGCCAGATTTTGCCCCAGGATGTCAACGTGGAAGCGCGCGATTTGCTCGCCGCCGCTCAGCACGACCAGCGCGATGATGAATTGGCGCGTGGTGGGGTCGAGGATGGGCACGCCCGCCGTGAAGCGCACCGCGACGGGAGGCTCGGTGGGTGTGGGCGTGTCACTCGGCTCCGGAGTCGGCGTGTTGCTCGGCTTCGGGCTGGTCGACGGCGTCGCCG
>JADZBY010000584.1 GCA_020851855.1 Anaerolineae bacterium | reverse complement strand
TCGACTTTGCCCAGCGTATCCAGAAAGGCGGAGAGCGTCTCAAATTCCTTGCGCCGCAGGTTCTCATAGCGGGTGAGCAGGCTCGGTTTTTCGCTGACCAGTACGGGACTCACGCTGATCCATGTTCCTTTGTTCGCTGGCGAGCGCGGGACGCCGTGCCGGGAGCGGCCTGCGAGAACGGTATAATGGTGCACATCGGTTTTCCCGCCCGGCGCGTTGTGTCCGCGATAAGACATAGTGTATCACACCCGACCGCCCGTTGAGGGTGCGGTACGCTGGCAGCGCGCCGCCAGAGAGGAAGTGTCGCCGTGCACCGCCTGCCCACGCCAGAACTGGAGATGTTCGCCCAGACCGCCGAGCAATTCTGCACGCTCATCGAGAACGCGCACCGTTACGAACTGGCCGAGCGCGTCGTGCGCTGCGCCGCCGCCGTGGCGCAGCTATACGCCGCCGGTCTGTACCTGCCGCTTGCCGACGAGCCGCCGGAGCGCGAAGAGCCGCCCGTGCCGCCCGAAGTGACAGACTGGCCCGCCTTTGAAGAACTGACCATGTTCTGGCAGGTCCCGGACGCCTACGCCTGGTCTGCGCCGGAAGTCGTGTCGCTCAACGATACGCTGCTGGGCATCTACCGGGACGTGAAACGCGGCCTGCTCATCCTCGAACGGGATTATGACGACGCGGCGCAAGAGGCGGCGTGGTACTGGCGGGATAACATGGAGCGCTATTGGGGAAACTACGCCGCCGATACGCTCCGGGCGCTGAACCGGGCGGCGCAGAAGCTCGGCCAGGGCGACCGGGATTTTTGAGAGGGCGGCGAGCGCGTGCCGAGACTACTCCATCCACTTGGTGAGGAATCAGGGTCGTTTCCCCCATCCTATCCCCGCGTAAAGACTGGGGGGCTTCCAGAGCCGGTTTTTCCTCTTCCCCTCTTGATGGGGGGAAGAGCAGGGTTAGGGGGTGTTCTTGCCTGGTTGCGGTACTACGTTCTGTCGCAGCGCCTGGACCTGAAGGTCCAGGCTGAAGCTACGAAGCCCTTCGGGCTGAAGGCATATCCTAGAGCCGGTTTTCCCCTTCCCCTCTTGATGGGGGAAGGGCAGGGTTAGGGGGTGTTCTTGCCCGGCTGCGGTACTACGTTCTGTCGCAGCGCCTGGACCTGAAGGTCCAGGCTGAAGCTACGAAGCCCTTCGGGCTGAAGGCATATCCTAGAGGCTGTTGTGAACGCTGAGCCTCACCCCCTGGCCCCTCTCCACGCGGTACTCCGCGTGGAGAGGGGGAAAGCGCGGCGGTAGGGCTGGCGATCTCCCCTCTCTATGCCTGCCGGGGTCCCCGCTGGGGTGGCAGGCATGGAGAGGGGTCGGGGGTGAGGTCAGGAGAGTGATGCTGACGGTCTGGGCCATACCCGCTGTGCGAAGTGCATAACACCCTCTAGCCCGTAAGGGCTTCGCAGTTTTAGCCCCGTGCTTTAGCGCGGGGCGGCTTCCCCTCGCTGCTTAACGTCGGTCTAGGCCGGTTTGCCCTCGCCGCCCAGGGTGGCCTTGAGCTTGACCACGTCCAACTTGCGGATCAGGCGCAGCGTCACCTCGTCCCCGATCTTGTGCCGGGCCAGCGCCACCGCCAGCGAGTCCATACCCGTCACCGGCTCGCCGTCCAATTCGATCAGGATGTCGCCCGCCTGCACGCCGGCGTGCGCCGCAGGGCTATCCGCGACGACTTCGTGCACCACGACGCCAAATTCCTGATTCAGGCTGTGGTGGCTGACCAGTCCCTCATACAGGCGGCCACGTTCGCCCATGATGCCCAGCCGGGGCCGCTGCACCTGGCCGTGCGCGATCAGATCGGGCACGACTTTTTCGACCGTGGCTGCGGGCACGGCCAGATTGATGCCCTGCGCTTCCACCATGCTCGCCGTGTTCAGCCCGACGACCTCGCCACGGCTGTTCACCAGCGGCCCACCCGACATGCCGGGGTTGAACAGGGCGCTGGTCTGGATCAGGCCGCGCATCAGGTGGCCCGACGGACCACGCAGCGAGCGGCCCAGCGCGCTCACGATGCCCGTGGTGGCGACCGGCGCATCGCCGTCCGGGTTGCCCAGCGCGATGACGAGGTGGCCGACCTCAAGGGCAACGCTTTTGCCCAATCGCGCCGCCTTCAGGTTCAGGCCGGTGGAGTCGACCTTCAACACGGCAAGGTCATTCTCCGGGTCCTTGCCGACGCGCTTGGCCTCGACGGCGCGCCCGTCGGCCAGATGTACGCGCGCTTCCTGCGTGCCGCTCACCACGTGATAGCTGGTGACGATGTAGCCGTTTTCCGCGTCGACGACCACGCCCGATCCGTGCCCGACGCGCGACCGGCCCCAGCGCCAACCCCTGCCGCCGCCCTCGCCGCGCCGCTCCACACGCACCACTGCCGGGAGCACGGCCTTGACCACCGCCGCGACCGACTGGGAGAACTGATCCAGATACGCCTGCGCTGCCTCAAATTCGACTGCCATGTGCCCACTCCAAGTTACTTCATTTTTTGAAGTATAGGAGAGTCACTTCAAAATGTCAAGCGACGTGCGTCCTTCATCGGTGATCTCTCTCATGGTGAAGGGCTGCCTTAATTGGGTTCACGTAACGGGCGCGGATACTGGGCGGCTCGCGAGCCGCCCCTACAACATCGTAATGTGTAGGGGCGCGTCCCGACGCGCCCGCCGTAATGATCCGCGCCAAAATCCTGTAAATCCATCAAGGCAGCGCTGCGGATGTCGCCCCGCTCGCCCCCCTGGGAGAGAGGGGTTGGGGAAGTGAGGGATGTCCGCCGCAGAACCCTCACCCCTGGCCCCTC
>JADZBY010000583.1 GCA_020851855.1 Anaerolineae bacterium | reverse complement strand
GCCGAAATGCCCGCCGAGGTGATGATGTGCCCGTTGTCCACGTAGCGCACGTTTTCCTGCACGGTGGCGAGCGGCGCAATCTCGCGCAGGCGGTCCAGCGAGCGCCAGTGCGTCGTGGCGCGCAGGCCGTCCAATGCGCCGATCTGGCCGAGCAGCCACGCGCCGGTACACACCGAAAGCGTTAGCTCCGTGCGGGCGTTTTGCTCCCGAATCCAGCCCAGGATTGCCGGATTCTCGATCTCGCGCCGCACGCCGCGCCCGCCGGGGATGACGAGGATGTCCGGCGGCGGGAAGCTGGCCAGCGTGTAGGCCGGATTCACGCTCAGGCCGTTGCGCGCGATGATCGGGCCTTCGCGCTCGGCCACGGTGTACACGTCGAAATGCCGCTCGTCGCGGTACGCCCCGGCCACACCGAACACCTCGAACGGCCCGGCGAAGTCGAGAACTTCCACCTCATCGAAGATCAGAATAGCCACGTTGCGCATGGGGAATGCACGCTCCTTCCCTACCCGCTTCCCGGAGCCGCCATTGTACGATTCTGCCGTCCGAATCGCCAGTTGACCGGATGGAGAAGGGGTGCTAGAGTTGTGCCCGATATGGACACCGAACTGCTCGATGACAGGGACGATTATCCAAGTCCCAGGCCTCAGCGCGTCTCTGTGGCTGCCCTGACAGGCGGCAGGGACGCGCCCGCCCAACTCGGAGCGCTCTCGCACCACGCGGCGCGTACCCCACAGGACTGATCGGCGGTCCTGCCCGGTACGGCTCGGCCCGCATGGCTCTCCGCTCGTTGGCGGGGGGCTTTTTTCGCTGGCGTCTGGCCGGGTCGCGGAGAAACGAGAGGCAGCACCGCATGAACGTCATCAGCCGCAAGCCAATCGGGCTGGGAATTGCATCGGGGCGCGCCTTTGGCCTTGCCGATGCGGTGGTGCTGCTGGGCATCGCCGCCGGGCTGTACGCGGCAGTGCGGCTCGCCTCGCCCAACCCCATTCTCGGCCCGGAGATCAACCTCGACGCGGCGGCGCTGCCCTGGTACACCCTGCTCTCGCTGGCCCGCATGACCGCCTCGTACCTGCTCTCGCTCGCGTTTGCGCTCGTTTTCGGCTACGTGGCCGCCCGGAACCGCGCCGCCGAGCGCGTGATGATGCCCATCCTGGACATCCTGCAATCCGTGCCGCTGCTCTCGTTCCTGCCGGTGGTCATGGTCCTGCTCACCACGCTGCTGCCGGAGCGGCTGGGCATCGAGGCGGCGTCCGTCGTGCTGATCTTCACCGGGCAAGCCTGGAATCTGGCCTATTCCTTCTTCCAATCGAACCGCACCGTGCCCGAAGAACTGGCCGAGGCGTCGGGTGTGTTCCGGATGAACTGGTGGTATCGGCTGCGCTACCTGGAGCTGCCGTTTGGCGCAAACGGCCTGCTCTGGAACAGCGTGGTGTCGTGGGCAAACGGCTGGTTCTTCCTGATGGCGGCGGAAACGTTCCGCGTCGGCAGCCAGGACTTCCGCCTGCCGGGCCTCGGATCGTATTTGCAGGCGGCGGCGGACCGGGGCGACGGCGGCGCAATTGCGTTGGGCTTTGGCGCGCTGGTGCTGGTGATCGTGCTGCTCGATCAGCTCGTCTGGCAGCCCCTTCTGGCCTGGGCGGACAAATTCTCCCCCGATCTGGCGGCCCAGGACGAAGCGCGCGAATCGTGGTTCTTCGACTTCCTGGGCCGTTCGCGCATCGCTTCGGCCATCACCAGCTTCCTGGCCAACTGGGCCGCGCGGCGGTTGGATCGTCGCTTGGGCGGGCCGGCCCGAATCGCTGCCCGGCAGGATACGCGGCGCGGCGTGTGGCGCATCATGCGCTGGCTTGTGGGCATTGCGGCGCTGGGCCTGGTCGCGGTGGGCGTTTTTCAACTGGCCAGCAGCCTGCTCGGCCTGCCGCTGGCCACCTGGGGCGAGATCGCCGCCGCGACGGTCAGCTCGGCGGGGCGGGTGGCGCTGGCGCTGGTCATCGGGCTGGCCTGGACCCTGCCGGTCGGCGTGCTGATCGGGATCAATCCCCGGATGGCGTCGCGCCTGCAATCGCTGGTGCAAATCTTCGCCGCCGTGCCCGCCACCGCCTTCTTCCCGGTGCTGGTGCTGCTCTTCGTGCGGCTCCCGGCGGGGTTGGACATCGCGGCGGTGCTGCTCATGCTGCTCGGCACGCAGTGGTACTTGCTGTTCAACATCATCGCCGGGGCCTCGGCGCTGCCGCAAAACCTGAAGGACGTGGCGCGTATGTTCCGGTTAAAGGGCGGCCAGCGCTGGCGGACGCTGATCCTGCCCGCCCTGTTTCCCTACATCGTGACCGGGCTGAACATCGCGGCGGGCGGCGCATGGAACGCCAGCATTGTGGCCGAATACACGCAGTACAACAACGCGGTATACAGCGTGGCCGGGCTGGGTTCGACCATTGCGCACGCCACCGCCCGCGCCGATTACACGCTGCTGCTGGCCGCCACGTTGACCATGATCATCACCGTGGTGCTCACCAACCGCCTGATCTGGAACCGCCTGCACGACTATGCGCAGGAACACTACCGGATGGATTAACCGCCCGCGCCCAGCGTGGCGCGCATTTGTTCCGCCATCCAGCGGGCGCGCGCCGGGGCAGTCCCGACAAATTCCTCGGCCCGCATCAATTCCCGCAGGCGCGACGGCGAGACGAAGCGCGTGATTCGCTCGTCGGCGCTCAGGATTTCCACCAGCGGATTGCTGCTGCCTTCGCGCAGCGCTTCCCACGCTTCCAGGCTGTGCGCCCGGATGATCTCGTGCAGCGTTTGCCGGTTGCCGCCCATACGCACGGCTTCCATGAGCAGGCGCTCCGTCGCGGCGAACGTGCCAAAAACGGCCAGATTGCGCTTGATGGCCACCCGGTCGAGTTGCAGACCCTTCAGAATGCGCAGCGTGCGCTGTACGATCTCGTCGGTGGCCAGGAACGCCTGCGGCAAGATGATGCGCCGGTTGGCCGAATCGTCCAGCGTGCGCTCCAAGAGGCTGGTAGCGGCGTTTTCCCAGGCGATGTGCGGCAGCGCCGACAGGTAACGCGCCAGACTATCGATATTCTCGGCATTGACCGGGTTGCGCTTGAAGGGCATGGCCGACGACCCGACCTGCGCTGCGCCGAACGGCTCGCTCCATTCGCCCACCGGCGGCGATTGCAGGAAACGCAGGTCGAAGGCAAAGCGGTACACGGCCATGCCCACATCGGCCAGCCCGCTCAGGACCAGCCAATCCTGGCGGCGCGGGTAGGTCTGGCCCGTGACGAGGAAAGCATCCAGCCCCAGGTCGGCCATCGCGTCGGCTTCCATCTGCTCCGGCGTGATGGACGCGCCAGTCAGAAGCTCGCGGAAGGTGGCAGCCGTCCCGACCGCGCCCTTGAAGCCCTTGCCCCGCACGTCGGCCCGCAACCGGCGAAGTGCGCTCCACGCGGCGAGCAGGTCTTGCGCGTACCCGGCCAGCCGGTAGCCGACCGTCGTCGGCGCGGCGGCTTGCAGGTGCGTGAAGCCGATGCACACCTGGTCCGCTTCGCGCTCGATCAGGTCCGCCAGCACGGCCAGCAGGTCTTTCAGGCTGGTCACGATCAGGT
>JADZBY010000582.1 GCA_020851855.1 Anaerolineae bacterium | reverse complement strand
GCGTCGTGGCCAGCCCGTGGGCGAAGGCGTTGAAGGTGGGCGAAAAGCTCTGTGTGCTCTCGTATTTCTCGGCATAAGCATTCAGCGCCGGATCGAAGTCGACGTTGGCGATGAAGCCGCAATGATCGCACAATGCGGCGGCAAAATCGCCCTTCGGATAGCTCATCGCGTGCTCGCGCGTTTCAAGCAGCAGCACGCTGTGCGCGGGGATGCCCTTTACTTCGTAAAACACATCCAGAGTCCCAACACAGCAGTTTGGGCAGCGAGTCAGGCGGCGGTTGCTGGCGTGTGTGGTCATGGTCGCCTCAGACGATGTGCGGCTCAGGAATGGGGATGATGAACTTGCCGCCTTGCTGGCGATAGGCGTCCTGCTGCCGCATGATCTCTTCGGCAAAATTCCAGGCCAGGATCAGGACATAGTCGGGCCGGTCTTCCAGCAGTTTTCCCGGCGGCAGGATAGGCAGCCGGTTGCCGCCCATGAAACGGCCATGCTTGAAGGCGTTCAGATCGACCACGTATTCCAGGTGAGAGCGGTCGATGCCCACGTAGCTCATCATGGTGGTCGCTTTTGCCGCCGCGCCATAGCCGGCCACACGCGCGCCCTTGTTTCTTAGCTCGTTGAGCAAACCCAGCAGGGATGTGCGAATGCCCGCCACGCGCGAGCCGAAGTCGTGGTAGAAGTCGATGCGGTCCACCTTGCGCTCACGCTCCATCGCCAGCAGGTCGCGCACGCCGGGCTGTACGTCCTCGCGCTTCTCGATGAACAGCCGGAGCGACCCGCCGTGAATGGGCACGCGCCGCACGTTGTTCAGGTACAGCCCGCGCCGCCGGAAGAGCCGGTCCAGCGCCGTGACCGAGAAGTAACACAGGTGCTGGTGGTAGATCGTATCGAACTCGCAGTGATCGACCAGATCGACGAGGTACGGCGCTTCAATCACGGCCATGCCGTCCTCGGCCAGAAGGATGCGGATGCCCTCGACAAAGCCGTTCAGGTCGGGCACATGAGCCAGCACGTTGTTCGCCAGGAACAGATTCGCCCCACGCCCTTTTTCTTCGCGCAGTTGGCGCGCCAGCGTCTCCGTAAAGAAGGTGAGCAGCGTCGGGATGCCGGACTCGTTGGCCTTGGTGGCCGGGGCATGCGCCGGGTCGATGCCGAGCACCTGGATACCCTGCTCAGCAAAGTTCCGGAGCATGTAGCCGTCGTTGCTGGCCGCTTCCACGACGAGGCTTTCCGCGTTCAGGCCGCGCATGGCGATCAGCTCCAGGGCGCTCTCCCGGAAGTGCTTCAGGAGCGAGGGCGATACCGAGGAGAAGTACGGGTAGTCGCCGCCAAACAGGATTTCTGCCGGGACCGTCTCGGTAATTTGCACGAGCGCGCAATCCGGGCAGAACGCCAGATCGAGCGGGGCGGTCGGCTCCGGTTGGTCGAGCTGCTCGTGGGTCAGAAGCCGGTCGGCAAGCGGCGTCACGCCGAAAGAAACAATGAGTTGGGTGTGAGTCCCGCCGCAGGCACGACAGGCATACGTGGAGATGTGATCAGTCATGGTGATGCACCTGCTGGCTGCGGCCAGCGCCTTTGAAGGAACCGATGTCAGCGCATGGGAGTCATCCTCGTATTGTGATACTCCAATGACCTTGCACACTCCTATCGGTGGATCTCGCCTGCCGCGCTAAAGCGCCCGCGTCTGGCGCGCAGCCGCATACCGCCGTCGAGCTATGTTGCCATTGCGGGGATAAATATGTAAGGAAAAAGTAAGGAAAAAACGTGATATGATATTGCGACATGCTCGCCAGCCGGCATGTAGAAACCTTTGCGAATAGTGCGTTGCGCTGGGCGGAAGCGAGCACCGCGCCGCCTTCACCGGGAAACATCGGGGCAAAAGCCTTAGAGAATGGTGTTCCGTCCATGCGAATAATGATGGTTCATAACCACTACAAGCAGCCCGGCGGCGAAGACGTCGTGTTTGCCGCCGAACGAGATATGCTGCGCAGTCAGGGCAATCATGTGATCGAGTACCGCGTTCACAACGACCTGACGGCGCGCGAGGGCAAGCTCCAACTGGCGGCAGAAACGGTCTGGTCGCCCCGGTCACGGCGTTCCATCGCTGACCTGATCGACCTGACCCGGCCCGACGTCGCTCACTTCCACAATACGTTCATGCTCATCTCGCCATCCGCCTATTACGCCTGTCACGCGCGCGGCATTCCCGTGGTCCAGACGCTGCACAACTACCGCCTGATTTGTCCCGCCGCTATCCTTTTTCGGAATGGGCACATTTGCGAAGATTGCGTGGGCAAATCGCTGCCGTACCTGGCGGCGCTGCGTTCGTGCTACCACGGCAGCCTGAGCCAATCCGCCGCCGTGGCCGGGATGCTCGCCTTTCACCGGGCGCTGCACACCTGGACGCACGCCATCGACCACTACATCACGCTCACCGAGTTCTCGCGGCAGAAATTCATCCAGGGCGGCCTGCCCGCCGACAAGCTGTCCGTCAAGCCGAACTTCACTCACTCCGATCTTGGCGTCGGCGACCGCGACGGCGGCTACGTCCTGTACGCCGGTCGGCTGACGCCGGAGAAGGGCGTCGAGACGCTCATTGAGGCGTGGCGCAGTTTGCCAGACATCCCGCTCAAGATCGCAGGCGATGGGCCGTTGCGCAGTATGCTCACGCAGCGTATTCAGCAGTACGGGCTTCGCAACGTCGAGATGCTCGGCCACGTCAGCCGCGCTGTGACCAGCGAGCTGATGAGGCGGGCCTATTGCCTGGTGTTCCCGTCGGTGTGGTACGAGGTCTTCGGCATGACCATCGTTGAGGCCTACAGCTGTGGCCTGCCGGTCATTGCCGCGGAGCTTGGCTCGGTGGCCGAGGTGGTCGAACACAACCGCACCGGGTTGCACTTTGCGGCGGGTGATGCCCAGGGGTTGGCGGCCCGCGTGCGCGAGGCGTTTGGGCGGCCCGGCGACATGCAGGCGATGGCCCGGCACGCGCGCGCCGAGTACGAGATGAAGTACACGGCCCAGGTCAACTACAACCAGCTGATGGCCATCTACGAATCGCTCGTCAAGCGCGCGCGCCGCGCCGAGGCTGGCGAGCACTTCGAACCCACGCCGCAGACCGTGGGCGGTTAACAACCCACGACGCCGCGTGACGCTCAAAGACAGCACCCCGGACATCCCCGGGGCGCTGTTCTGTATCCTATACCACGCTCATGCCGGTTCGGGCGCGCCCGGTGGCTCGTCGCCATCTTCGAGCATGGCCTTGAGGCGCAACAGCCGCTCATCCCACCGGGCAGTCACGTCCCTGATCCAGCGCTCCAGCTCACCGAGTTGACCGGGCGTCAGCGTGTACTGCTTTTCGCGCCCCTTCTGCCGAACGGCGACGAGGCCCGCTTCTTCGAGGATGCGCAGGTGCTTCAGGATGCCCTGCCGCGTGATCGGGTAGTCCTCGGCAAGCTGTGTCGCGGTCTTCGGGCTGTGCTCGGCCAGGTGCATGAGCAGGTCCCGGCGCATCGGGTCGGCCAGCGCCGCGAAGACCGGCGCGTTGCCCCGCCCAGACGCTTTCGTGCGCTCTCTCGACATGGCTTCCATCCCGCCGGAACCGGTAACGGCCCGCGCTTAAAATCCTTCCGGGTGCGGCAACGCCACCCCTTCGACATGGGCGCGGATATTGGCCAGCATCCGCTCGAAACCTGCCGCATTGTCGCCCATAACCTGGCGGCGCACTTCTTCCGGCAGGCCCTCGTAGCCGGAAAAGGCGAGCGTAAGCTGGGTGCCGCCGCGCGCCTCGTCCAGCACATAGCTGGTGACGAATGCCGGGTCCGGCGGCGTGACCTGCGAGCGCAACACCAGCCGGTGCGGCGGCTCGACCACTTCAAGAATCTGCACGTGCATCTCTGCGCCGGTCTCCGGATCTTCGATATACAGGCGCGATCCGGCGCTCGATCCGGTCGATTTGAAGGCAGCGCCAGGCGCAAACCACACTCTGACCTGTTCCGGGTCAACGAGGGCGCGCCACACACGCTCGCGCGGCGCGTTGATCCAGATACTTCGCTCGATGCTGATCGTTTCCATGCGAATAGCCCCCATATGCAACTGAACGGTTGCACATAGGATACGAGAAAATGTGTTCTATGTCAAGCGTCAATCGAAGGACGGGGTAGGTTGGGTTAGTTCCTGTGATGAACTCGGAGCCTCACCCCCCAGCCCCTCTCCACGACTGCTACCCTAGAGGGGACCCCGACAGTCGTGGAGCGGGGAGTCTGCACGCCGTCTACCGCGTTGTTCCCCCTCTCTACGAGGTACTCCGCGTGGAGAGGGGGCCAGGGGGTGAGGTTCAGAGTACCTAACGCTTTTAGTTCCCGCCCTCGTTCTTGTTCAGCGGGCGGGTCTTCAGGGGGGCCGTCTTGCCGCTGCGGTCGGTGAACAGCGCGGTGAAGTTGCGCGGATCGTAGAGGCGGCCATAACGCGCCAGGTACATGCGCCACGCGGCTTTGGCGTTCTCGAACGTCTCCGGGTCCGCGACGAGCTTCTCGATGCGCTCGTAAGCCGTCTTCTGTGAGCGCACGTGGTGAATCTCCGCCAGCCGCGAATTGGCCAACGCGCCCAGCCCGATCGGATCGGCTTCGGCCACTTTCCCAAAAAGCCGCTCGGCAAGGTCCATGTTGCCCACCGCCGCCGCTTCTTCCGCCGCGTGGTACTGCTCGAAGACATAATCAGGATCGTCGGGCTGCAATTCGGGTTGGGCGGGCCGGGCGGGCACGCGCGCTGGCGGGCCGAACTCGCCCTGGTAGCGCAACACCTGGATGCGGCTCAGCGCGCGCTCGACGGCCATGTGCGTCTCCGCCAGCGACCCGGCCACATTGACCACCGGCGCATCGACCAGCGCGGGTGGCATGTCGGACATGCGCAGCACGAGCGGGAGAATGGGCTTGTTCCACTGAATGGCGTAATCCAACGCGGCGAGGCAATACGTGGACGCAGCGGCGCGCGGCGTCAGCACGACGATGAAACACTCCGCCGCCTCGATCTGGTCCAGCGTCATGTCCCACCAGCGCTCGTTGGACAGCGAGCGGCCCTCGCCCCAGACCTGGTGCTGGGCATCGTCGCGCAGCCCTTCCGCCAGTTGGTGGACAAAATCGGCATCGTCACGGGCATAGCTCAGAAAAAGCTTCATTGGTGTGTCGTCCTTGAGCGATGCGAAGGCGCACTCGCGGCGGCGCGGGCCGGTTCCGGGTCGCTCCGTGTCGTTTACGAGAGTCCCAGCCGCGCGCGGCGTTCTTCAAGCTGCGCTTCCAGCTCCGCGTCACCCACTTCCTGGTCGATGGCCGTGGACAGGCGCGATGTGGCCATCTCCAGGCGCGCGTCGGCCTGATCCAACTGGGTGCGCACGTTCTCGACGATGGCCGTCGCTTTCGTATCCGAGATCTTCTCGATGTCCTTGATGGAGCGGACCACGATCTTCTTGCTCTTGACCAGCTCCAGCAGCGTGGCGACCTGGTCGCGCTGGCTTTTGAGCGTGGCAACTTTGGCGTCCAACACCTGCACCACTTCCAGCAGCGTCCGGTAGGCGTTGGACTGCTTGTCAAACTGCTCCTTGTAGGTCTTGGCAATGTCCAGCTGGCTGTTCATGCGCATCATGGTCGCTTTGGCCAGCGAGTCTTTGCCCGCCTTGATGGCCTGATCGATCTGCAGGTCCAGCTTGGCCGCTTCGTCGGCGGCGCGGTTGTACTTGGCCTCAAGCGACTTCACCGTGACCTTGAGATCGACGAGCGCATCCTCGATGAGGCGCATACTGTTTTCGGCCTGGCGCACGTATTCGTCAAACACGCCGAGGGAATTGGACTCCAGCGCGCGATCAACGATGCTGTGCAAGGTGGCAGAAACGAGAATCCCGATTTTCTGAAGCAGAGATTGGGCCATGCAGCGTTCCCCGGTCGTGTTCTTGTCCAAAGGCTGAGTATACGGCGGGCCGGGCCGGCGCGCCACTGGGAAATGGCCGGGAACGACGGCCATCCTGTCAAAGCGGGGGAGCGGCAAGGCATTGGGTCAGCCCGGCGCTGAAGCGACCGGGCTGAGCGTACGAAGCCCTTGCAGGCTGAAGACGGACGGTGCAGCTCGCAAAGGCTTCGCGATCTCAGCCCCGGGATTTAGGATATGTATAATGTGTGGCGGATCATTACGGCGGGCGCGTCGCGACGCGCCCCTACACGTTGCGTGTTGCAGGGGCGGCTCGCGACGCACCCCTACATGTTGCGTGCTGTAGGGGCGGCTCGCGATGCGGCCCTACACGTTGCGTGCTGTAGG
>JADZBY010000581.1 GCA_020851855.1 Anaerolineae bacterium | reverse complement strand
GCCGCCGCAAAATACATGGGCGCAGCCAGGCTGATGCGCGCCAGCAGCCCACCCAGCGCCGGTCCGACGACGAAGCCCAGGCTGGACGCCGCGCCGATGCGCCCGAAAAAGCGCGTGCGCTCACCGGCTGTGGTCACGTCGGCGGCGTAGGCGTAGATGGTGCTCAGGTTGCCGCCGGTGACGCCGTCGATGCTGCGCCCCAGGAACAGCACCCACAGCGCGCCGCCCATCCCAAACAGCAGATAACCGAGCGCCGACCCGGCAAGGCTGATGAGCAGCACGGGCCGCCGCCCGTAGCGGTCGCTGAGTGCGCCCAGGCCCGGCACGGCGAAGAACTGAAAGAATGAAAACGAACCGAAGAGCAGTCCACTTGCCGCCGCCAGTTGATCGGGCGCGACGTACTGCGCGGTGATATAGGGCAGGATCGGCCCGACGATGCCGATACCGACCAGATTCAGGAAGGCTGCTGCAAGGATGAACAGGCGCGACCCGCCGCTCGCCTCAGCGTTCAGCGCGGGCTGTGACAGGGAGTCCAAGTATATGCTCTCCGGATTGGCGCTGTCGTCCCGACGTGCAACAGGTTGGTTAACAACAGCCGCCGATGGGTGGGTAGCCTTATTATATGGGAAAGTGAAGCAGGTTCAACGAAACCTAACGAAATGTTGAGGAAGGAGAGGGCGTGGGGAGCAGCGATGCAAAAGCCGGTGGCCGAGTGTCCATCCCCTGTGAACCGTCACATACGTTTCAATAACTTGCGTAAGATTAATTGACGCCCCCGCATCCCTATGCTAGAATCCGCCCAACAACCGGTGACTTTTCCATCGTCCGGCGCGACTTTACGAAGGAGGACGGCGCCCACCCCGGGCGTTTCGATAACCCTTATGACGGATACTATTCAGTCTCAGCCCCAGAACGACATCCTGTCCGAGCCTGCCATCGACGCCCCGGTGCTCACCGTGACGCCGCTTGCCGCCAGCAAGATTCAGGAGCTTCTCCAGGCCCGCAACATCCCGGATTATGCGCTGCGCGTCTTTGTGGCGGGCGGCGGCTGCTCCGGCCTGCAGTACGGAATGGCGTTCGAGGGCAATCCGCAGGAATACGATACGCTGATCGAGTGCGAGGGCGTCAAGCTGTGCATCGACCCGACCAGCATGATGTACGTCGGCGGCGCGACCATCGACTACGTGGACAGCCTGATGGGCGGCGGCTTCCGCATCGACAACCCGAACGCCGTTTCCACCTGCGGCTGCGGCACATCGTTCCGCACCAAAGGCGAGAACAGCGCCGAAGACAGCGGCGGCGGCTGCAATTGCCATTAGGCCGCACGCGCGGTGAAGCACAGCATCGAGAACAGACCGGGCCGCCGCGTGACGGCCCGGTTTCCTTTTGTTGGCGTCTGTGGATCGTGATCTACGCCGGTGTCGCGCCGCGCTGGTACAGCGCCGCCACAGCGCCCGCCGGGTCACGGATGACGCATAGCCGGTCCGGGCCGACGTCGCGCGGCGGCACGATGACCGCCCCACCCAGCGCCTCGCACTCTGCGATGCTCTGGTCAAGGCTGGCGACCATGATGTAGATCAGCCATTGAGGCGGCATGTCCGCGTTCATGCCGCGCGCGTGGCAGATGCCCGTCACGGCGTGCGGTGCGCCGGGCGGCATCATGCTGAAGTCCGCATAGCCGCCCATATCGACTTCCGCGTGAGTCCAGCCCACCACGCGCTTGTAGAAGTCGCGCACGGCCTCGGCGTCCGGAACGGTCAGGTCGGTCCACACAATCTTGCCCACATCGCCGCTGTCGCTCATGGTGTTTCGTATCTCCTCTGCGCTCACTCGTTCGCCATTGTCTTTCGGAGCCGACGCAAGAATGGGCTTATCACTCCCTGCGCCTCTGGCATTCGCAGGGCCAGCGCGGCCAGCCCGTAGATGAGCACGCCCACGACGCCGCCCGCTGCCAGCTTGAGGAATGGGTGCATATCCACCGTCGCGACGAGCAACACACCCAGCGCCATCGGCAGGCTGGCCAGCGCCGCCCGCCCTACCGTGCCCAGCACCGCGCGATCTTCCAGCCCGCCGGTGCGCCGCCGCAACAGCGCCCACAACAAGGCGGATTCTACAGTCGTGGCCAGCGCATTGGCCAACGCCAGCCCGCCAAACGGCCCCTGGCCAGCGGTCGGCGTCCACAAGGAAAGCTGAGAGAAGGGGTGCACCGGCTCGCCAAACGGGGCGTCGTTCACGCCGATGACGCGGATCAGGATCAGGCTGAGCGCAAGATTGAGCAGCACGCCGCCCACGGCGATGGCAACCGGCGTGAGCGTATCGTGCAGCGCGTAAAAGGCCCGCGCCAGCACCTCTTGCAGCACAAAGGCGCACAAGCCTATCGCGTAGAAGGACAGCGCCCATGCGGCGGCGGTGCTGTCGTGCGCCGTCCACGCGCCGCGCTCGTAAACCGCCGCCACGAGCGGCTGAGCCAGCAGGATGATGCCCACCGTGGCCGGGACCGCCAGAAACAATGCGCCGCGTAACGCCCCGGCCAGCGTGCGCCGAAAATCGGGCTGCCAATCGTCGCGCGCGCGGATCAACGCCAGCGTAGGGAAGATGGCCGTGCCCACGCTCTGGCCGACCACCGCCAGCACGAGATACATCAGGTTGAAGGCCACCGCCAGCGCGGTCACGCTGCCCGCCGCCATGCCCGAGGCCAGCGCCATGTTCACCACGAAGTTGATCTGGACCGCCGCCTGACCGACGATGCGCGGCCCCATCAGGCGCAGGACCTCACCCACACCCGGTGCAGTCGGCGCGCGCCACAGGCTCAGGCGCGGGCGGATAGCGCGCAGGGCGGGCAGTTGCACCAGGAAGTGCAGCGCCGCCCCGATCACCGCGCCGTAGGCCAGCCCGTGAACGCCCAGCGACGGCGCGAGCAGCAGCACGCCCAGGATCAGGCCGATGTTGTAGAAGCTCGGCGCGAGTGCGGGCGCGAGAAAACGCTGGTGCGCGTTCAGGATGCCCATGATCAGGCCGCTGATGCTGAAAATCACCACCGTGACGAGCATAGTTCGCATCAGGTCGGCGGTGAGGGCTTGCTGGGCAGGCGGCGCGGCGGGGATGAGCACGCTGCGCGTGATCGCGTCGCTGAAAATCGCGGCCAGCAAGGCCGCTACGGCAGCGATCAGACCCACCAGGGTCATGACGGCGCTCGCCAGCCGCCAAGCGCGATCCGTCTCGCCGCGCCCCAGGAATCCGGAGAAGACCGGGATGAAGGCTGAACCGAGCGCGCCGCCCGCCACCAGGGTGAAGAGCAGCTCCGGGATGCGGTAGGCGGCGTAGAAGGCGTCCAATTCGCTGCCGCCGCCAAACGCCGCGCCGATGAGCGCCTGCCGGATGATGCCCAGCCCGCCGCTGAGCACGAACGAAAAGGCGACGACCAGCGAGGCAAGGCGAATCTGGCGGGTGTTCAGGGTTTGGGGCGTGCCGGGTGCGGTCATGGTGCGCCACTTCTCGTTTCGGGTGCGCGCGGCGGTTGCTGTGCTTGCTGCGCGCCCATTGTGCATGGCCCCGGCCATCGGCGCAAGAGGCAGGGCCGTTTCTTAAGCCAAGCGCGGATACTGGGCGGCTCGCGAGCCGCCCCTGCAACACGCAACATGTAGGGGTGCGTCGCGAGCCGCCCCTGCAACACGCAACATGTAGGGGCGCGTCGCGAGCCGCCCCTACAGCACGCAACATGTAGGGGTGCGTCG
>JADZBY010000580.1 GCA_020851855.1 Anaerolineae bacterium | reverse complement strand
TCGCGTTTGGGCATCATCACGTCCAGGATGATGGCCGACGGCAAAAGCTCTTGCGCCTGCAGGATGCAGTCCTGGCCATCCTTCGGGCTGACGATGGCGCAATCGAAGTCTTCCAGGAAGCGGCCCACCAGCTCGATCCAGCCCTGGTTGTCGTCGATGATGTGCAGGACTGCTTGTTTCGGCGCGGTGTGCAGCGCAAGCTGCGCCGAGCCGTCTTCGGCGAGCGCCGCCGCCAGCTTCCAGTGGATGCACTGCGCCAGCTTGGCGATGGCCGACGCCGTCTCGTGGTTGTGGCCTTGCGCCGGGAAACGCAGCGCCAGCACGCCGTCATCGTGGTCAAAGCTCAGCGTGGCGGCCAGTTTTCCCGGCAACGCCTGCTGAACGGCGTAACTGAGCAGCCCGACGATGACCTGATGGGCGATCCCGGAGTCGGTCTGGACGAGGAACGGGTGCGGCGGCGACTGAATCTCAATCGTGACGCCGCGCCCGTGCGCCAGGCGCTCGACGGCGGTGCTGGCCTGCTGCACGAGCGCGCCCAGGTCGACGGTGCTCACGTCGGGCTTGAGGCGGGCGATCTCCGAATCGAAGCCAAAGCCGGCGTCCGTGTCGTCGCGCGGCGGCTCGCGCGGGGGCGTGACGGGCGACGCGCGCCGATCCCACAGCAGGGCGGCGACGTTTTCGCGCCCGCGTTGCAGATCGCGGTACGCCTGCCGCTCCGAGAGTCCCAGCTCGATGGCCGCTTCCTGGATAGTCAGGTTCTCGACGTAGTAGAGGTGCAGGATGTTGTACAGGCGGGCCACGGGCGCGCGGAAGTGTGCGCCGGAACTCGGCTTGAGCGACTCGATGGCGGTGAGCAATTCCTGGCGTAGCTGGCGGCCCGACGTTTTGGCCGAAAGGTCGCCCTCGCCGTCGTAATAGCGGGCCAGCGGGTGCTGCTGGAGAAAGGCGAAGTCATACAGGTGCTCCAGGACCTGTTTCACCTGTTCCGCGAAGGCTTCAAAGAGCGCGTCTCCGGCGTGGACGGGCATTTCGTGATCGGCCACAGGCGCTACCTCTGTCTCAAATCAAGTTTTTGGGCTGGAATATTGACAAAGGCGGTCATCGCAGTTGTCAAAAGTATGTCAAATTCGTGGCAGAACGCCACGTAGATGCTCGACTATACTGCAAGCAAGCGCTGCGCGTTATCTATTGCACCATTCTAGCATGTATTGGTGAGTCCCCGATCGGGGTAAGCCAATCCGGTGTGTCTGCAACCCCTCACCCCGGCCCCTCTCCCTCGTGGAGAGGGGTTGGGGGGAGTGAGGGCCAGCGCAGCACAGGCTTCACAGACATGCCCGATCCGGCGCTACCGTTTCAGGAGTTCTCGACCAGCCACACGGTCGATTCGAGAATCCAAAAGTTGCCTGGCAAAAAGGAGTCTGGACATGAAGAAGCGTTTCTCCCTCTTTCTCGTCCTTCTCGTGCTAAGTTCTCTTCTCATGCTGCAATTCTCTGCAGCCGTTGCCCAGGACTCAGTGACCATCACCATCGCCGTCGTCAACAACCCGGACCAGCGCCGCTTGCTCACGCTGTCGGACCAGTTCCATGCGGCCTATCCGAACATCAACCTGTCGTTTGTGATGCTGCCGGAGAACGAGCTGCGCGCCCGTGTGACGACGGACATCACCACCGGCGCTGGCTCGTTTGACGTGGTGCAGATCGGCACCTTCGAAACGCCCATCTTCGCCAAGAATCAATGGCTGGCCTCGTTGGATGACCTGATGGCGCAGTACCCGGACAACGTCCAGCCCGATTACGACGTTCAGGACCTGCTCGAAGCGGTGCGCCTGGGCCTGTCCTATGAGGGCGAGCTGTACGCGGTTCCGTTCTACGCCGAGTCGAGCATGACCTTCTACAATAAGGCCATGTTCGCGGAAGCGGGCCTGGAAATGCCCGAACAGCCCACCTGGGACCAGATTCGCGAGTTCGCCTGCGCGCTGCACGACCCGGCCAACGACCGCTACGGCATTGCGCTGCGCGGCCTGCCCGGCTGGGGTGAAGTGCTCGCCCCGCTGAACACGGTCGTCAACACCTATGGCGCACGCTGGTTCGATGAGAACTGGCAGCCGCAGCTCAATACGCCGGAGTTCAAGGAAGCCGTCAACTTCTACGTCAACCTGGTGCGGGACTGCGGCGTACCCGGCGCGGCCAACAACGGCTTCAGCGAATCGCTGACCATGATGGCGCAGGGCAAGGCGGCGATGTGGGTCGATGCGACGGTCGCGGCGGGCTTCCTGACCGACCCGGAGCAGTCGCAGATCGTGGACGACGTCGGCTTTGCGATGGCCCCGGTTGGGCCGGTGGCGAAGGGCTACCACTGGCTGTGGAGTTGGGCGTATGCCATCCCGTCCACCAGCCAGCATCAGGCCGCCGCGCTCCAATTCCTGACCTGGTGCACGAGCAAGGACTACATCACCCTCGTGGGCGAAACCTACGGCTGGCAGACCGTGCCGCCCGGCACGCGCGTGTCGACCTATGAGAACCCGAAGTACCAGGAAGCCGCCGGCGCGTTTGCGAACCTGACCCGGCAACTGATCGAGACGGCGGACCCGACCGATCAGACCCGCGATCCGGTTCCGTACGTGGGCGTCCAGTTCGTCGGCATCCCGGAGTTCCAGGGCTTTGGCACGGACGTGTCGCAGCAGATCTCGGCGGCCATCGCCGGCCAGATCACGGTCGATGAGGCGCTGACGCGCGGGCAGGACATCGTCGAGCGCGCGATGCGTGACGCGGGCTACATTCAATAACATGATCGACGCCCCTCGTTCGTCCTAGAATCCTTGCCGGGGCCACTGCCTGAACCTGACCCCAGGGCGGCAGTGGCCCTTGCCCAAAGAGTCTTGGAGAAGCGAACACGCATGTCCACTTTACAGGCGCAGCCCAGCACACGATTGACCGCAGGCGCGGAGTCGCCGCCGAAAAAGGCCAACGCGCGCCAGTTCTTACTCCGGCCCGCCATCATCTATCTGATCGTCCTCACCCAGTTGCCGCTCGTCTTTGTCCTGACGTACAGCCTGTCCAACTGGAACCTGCTCCGGCCCGACCGCACGCGCTTCGTCGGCCTGCAGAACTACGGCGACTTTTTCACCAACCCCGACATGTTGACGATCCTGCGCAATACGTTGGTGTTCTCGACGTCGGTGGTGATCTTCTCGCTGGTCTTCGGCATGTTGCTGGCGCTGATGCTGAACCGCCAGTTTGTCGGGCGGGGCATCGCGCGGACGCTGCTGATCACGCCCTTCCTGATCATGCCCACCGTCTCGGCGGTGATGTGGAAGAACATGCTCTTCAACCCGTCGTTCGGGCTGATCAGCACGACGCTGGTGTCTTTCGGCGGGCCGCGCATCGACTGGATCAACACCTACCCGATGTTCTCGATTGTGGCCATCGTGGTGTGGGAATGGACGCCGTTCATGATGCTGATCCTGTTGGCCGGGCTGCAATCGCTGCCCCAGGAATACGTCGAGGCGGCGCAGATCGACGGGGCAGGCCGCGGCCAGATCTTCCTCAATATCATCCTTCCGCACCTGCGCCGCTACATCGAGATCGGCGTGCTGCTGGAAGTCCTGTTTGTCCTGAACATCTTTGGCGAGATTTTCGTGACGACGACCGGCGGCCCGGCGATTGATACGACCACGCTCGGCTTCGACATTTACAAGGAAGCGTTCTTGCGCTGGAATATCGGGCGGTCGAGCGCCTACGGCGTGTTTGCCGTCATCCTGGCCAACATCGTGACGCTCATCTTCCTGCGCGTCATCCGCAACGGCAGCCAGAAGTCGAGGGGGGCCGCATGACCCGCCAGAAACTCGGTGGACACCTGCTCTCGGGCCTGACCATCCTGATCGCGCTCCTGGTCTTCTTCCC
>JADZBY010000579.1 GCA_020851855.1 Anaerolineae bacterium | reverse complement strand
CGCAACACCCGCCGCCAGCCCTTCGGCCTTCTGGATCACGAACAGAACGACAACCAGCCCGATGAACAGCCAGAGCGCCTGGTTGCGGTTCGCGCCCGGCGCAGATACGAGCGGCCCGGCGGCGGCCCGCGCAAGTCCCATGCCCGCAAAGGCGAGCAGCAAATCGCCGGGGCGCGGCGCGGGCGATGGAATCAGGCGCAGCGAGTCGCCCACGAGCGCCAGAACGGCCACCGTCGCGACCGTCAGGGCCAGCGCGAGCACGTCTTCCCGGCCTGGCGCGGGCGCGCCATCGGGCCGCGTGGCCAGCCAGCCCACAGTTCCCAGCACGAGGATCAGGCTGGGCAGCAGAAAGTCCAGCGGGCGTAGCGTGGCGGTGGGTTGCAGCCAGTAGATCGCCAGGATCGAGCCGACCATGAGCGCCCAGCCGCGCAGCCGAGACGGCAGAATCGGGTAGACCAGTGCGCCGAGGATGAAGACCAGAATCGCGGTGAGCGTCATAGGGCGCGGGGCGAGCGGCTAGAAGTTCTGGTAAATCCACTGCGGCGCGCTCTCCGCGGTGACGATGACCAGCAAGATGAGCGCCACGCAGAAGGCGATGGCGAAGACATTTTCGCGCGTCAGCAGCCGGGCGAGTATCGGACGCATGGCATCTCCGTGTTTACCCTCACTCCCCCGGCCCCTCTCTCCCTCAGAGTGAGAGGAGAGAAAGACCTCGGCTAGAGGACGACGATCCGGCGGACCACGCAGTCGTCGTCCCTACTCCCCTCTCTCTGAGGGAGAGGGGCCGGGGGTGAGGGTCGTCTTCAGAATATCCTGCCCGTCGGCGTCGGCTGGATGGCCTCGGTGGGCAGCGCTTCGGGCGGCGCTTCCACCTCGACCATCAGACCGGGGAATGCGCCGCTGGCGAAACGCACGATGCGCGCCGCGCCCGCGTCGGCCATGACCAGCCGGTTTTCCTCGTCAAAGGCGATGCCGCCCAGCACGCCGAACTGGCCCAGGCCATACGGCGCGCTGCCCAGCCGCCCGAACTGAAGCACGGGCGCGCCGTTTGTATCGTACACCAATACGCGCGCCGAGTCAGGATCGGTCACGAACAGGTAACGCCCGGTCCGGTCCAGCGCCAGATAGGGCCGGTTGCCGGAGTCGGCGGTCGCCGTGTTGCCGTACCACGCCGGGACATCCCACGAGCGCAGGAAACTGCCGTCCAGGCTGAACACATCGATGCGCTTATTCCACGTGCTGGCGACGAACAACTCCCCGGTGGCGTCGCTGATGGCCAGCCCGACCGGCTCCAGAAGCTGTCCCGGCTGCGAGCCTTCGCTCCCGATGTCCATCAGGTAGCCGCCGGTGCTGTCGTAGACGCGGACGCGCTTGTTGCCCGTATCGGCGACATAGATGCGCCCCTCGGCGTCAACTTCCACGTCGCGCGGGCCGTAGAAGCCCGTCGACGAGCCGCTGATCGAGAAGGTGGGGTCGACGCGCTCGAACATGCCCCAGGCCGCCAGCGGCTCGCCGTCAGCGGTGAAGATTTGGACGCGGTGGTTCCACGTATCGGCCACGATCACGCGCCCTTCGGCGTCCACGGCGACGCCCCACGGCTCGCGCAGCGTGCCGAGCGGCGGGCCTGCCGGGTCGGCGTCGTTGGTCACGCTCAGCGCGCCGAAGGTGCGCAGCATCTCACCCGTCGGCGCGAGCACCACGATGCGGCTGTTCTGCGTATCGGCCACGTAGATGTTGCCATCCGGCCCGACGGCCACGCCACGCGGCGCATTGAACGCGCCCGGCGCAGCGGTCCAGGCCGTTTCCGCCGCGCACGTATCGCAGCGCAGCGTATTGAATGGGTCGGCGGGCAGGCCGCTCACCCGCGCCGCGCCGACGCCGAAGTCCCACAGCTGGGCGGCCACGTCTTTGCGCACGTAGAAGGCCAGACGCTCGGCCACCGGCCACTTGTCGATGTCAAATTCGTCCGGGCTGCTGCCCGCCATACGCGCCTTCGCCGCGCCGTAGGTGTCGTAGCTGCGCGACCACCAGATATCCCACAAACCCTGCCGCATCTCCCCATCGCCCAGCGCATTGTCGATGCGCTGCATGGTCAGCCCGAAATAGTCCTGCATCGGCCACCACAGGCGAATCATGTCGAAGCGGTAGAAGCGGTCCGCAAACTGCGGCTCCAACCGGGCGGATTTGTCCGTATCGATGATGACGGCCTGGTAGTTCTCCCAGCCCGATGCATTGTTGGCGTCGCCCAGGAATACCGCCGAGGGGAACTGGCGCATGTACCAGGAGCCGGGCCACGAGAACTTGTCGTCGTAAGCCACCTGGATGTTCATGCCGTCGGTCAGGCGCTGGCTCATCTCGGTCAGGTAATTGACGATGATCTTGTTGGACGGCGCGCCGTGGGCATAAACCAGGTACTCCGTCGCCAGGTCGTAGTTGATGTAGGCGGCCATCCAGGCGTGGCGCGCGGTGAGCACGGCCAGCAGCGCGAAGATGCCCACCACCAGCACGCGCAGCGCCTGGCCGGGGTCCAACCGCCGCCGCGCGATGTAACCGACCTGAAGCTCGCCCAGGCGGAAGAGTGTGACGGACGCCTTGTTGCGGCGCGGCGTCGTGGCCAGCCAGTACATGCCGTAGCCGGTGACGGCGGTCAGGACCAGCGCGCCGATCCAGGTGAAGGTGCGCATCTGCTCGACGCGCTCCAGCCCGGCAAAAGGCGGCTGGTTGAAGACGAACGGCCCGATCACGTTGGCCAGCCCGATCAGGAACACCGGGGCGAGCAGCAACACGGCCCACATACGCT
>JADZBY010000578.1 GCA_020851855.1 Anaerolineae bacterium | reverse complement strand
CTGCGCACGGCGCTCGGCCTGGACATCAAGCAGGAAGAGCTACACGACGGCGCGCCAGAGGCCATCCTGGAGCATCTGGGCTGGGAAAGCGGCGACCGGCCCACGCTCGACTTTCTGATCCAGGCCATCCAGAAGAGCGCGCCGTACATGCCGCGCGGCGGGTACGCCGTCAAAACGCCGCACGCCCTGGTCAACGCCTTCTGCGGCTGGCTGGAGCGCCAGCAGGAAGCGCTGCACTACGATACCGGGCAACAGTCGGGTCGGCGCGAGATCATCCTGGCGTCGGGCGGCGTACAGGAAACGCTGCGCGTCATCCTGTTCACGCTCTCGTCGTACCTGGAGACGCTGCCGGCGCACATCCTGTGCTACAACGTCGCGCTGCAAGACGCTACGCGGCGGCTGCCCGGCCTCGTGGTCGAAGACCTCGCCGCCGACGAGCAGGCTGCCTATGCGCGCATCGAGCAGCATCTCGCCCAGCGCCGCGACACGCCGACATTCCTGATCGTGGGCAGCGTGCCGGGCGAGGCGACGCGGCGCAAATTGCGCGCCCTGAGCGTCGAGCGCCCGCTGTTTTTCATCGAGGCAAACGACGCGCCCAACCACCTGTCGCTGGCGCGTGAGGCAAAGCTGGTGCAGCGCGTCATCCGGCTGCTGACGCCGGCGGTCTTTTCGCCACGGCTGCGCGCGCTTTCGACCGTGTTCGTGCTGGGCAACGCGGACTACCTGAGCGCCATCGAGAACGTGCATTTCAACCTGAAGGGCACGCCGTCCGCCTCGGACGTGGCCCTACTGGACTTCCTGCGCGATCAGGTCCCGGCCAGCCCGTCGAACGGCGCGAATGGCGGCGGCGATCCGGGCAATTCCAACGGCTCGCACACGGCGTCGGTGCAGGTCAGGCCGACCTTTGAAGGGCTGGCGCTCGGCGACGGCGCGGAGAAGGCGCTGCACCACCTGGCCGAGCAAGCCGGGGAACGCCTGGAAGCGTTGCTCGGCGCGCACACCGAACTCTTGGAGCACGCGCTCACGATCCTCGAAGACAAGGCCGACCTGTTCGCCCGGCGCATCGAGAGCACGTGGAAAGACCAGGCGCTCGACGAGTTCGCCTCGCTTGAGGTGCGCGAACTGCTCGATTTGCTCGTGGCGACTATCGACCAGCCATCCACGATGCAGGCGCTTGAGCGCAGCTTCCTGAGCGCCTTCACCAAGCATCAACAGCAGTACCAGCCGGAAGCGTGCCTCGTCACGAGCGGCTCGTCGCGCACGGCGCTGGGCATCCTGGGCTTCCACTGCGGCATCACCGAGGTGGTCATCCCGGACCTGAGCTGGTCCTACGAGCAGTGCTTCCCCGTGGTGCACGCCGTGCCGCTCACGGAAAAACTTGAGCTTGACGTGGACGCCATGATCGCGACGGTCGAAGACCTGTGCCGCCGCGATCCGTCCTGGCAGGCGCGCGGCGCGGTGGCCCTCAATAACCCGCACAACGCGACGGGCCGCGTTTTTGATGAAGACGCCGTACGCAAGCTGGTCAATTTCTGCCTGGCGCGCGGCGTGTACGTCATCGACGACCTGGCGTACCAGAACGTCGCCCCGGTCAACGATCTGCCCGAAATCAAGACGGTGCGGCAGGTGGCGTCCGATCTGGTCTGGCTGGGCCTCAATTCCGAGCACGAGGCCGACCGGGTCATCAGCGTGCATTCCATGTCCAAGACGGACTGTCTGGCGGGCGCGCGGCTGGCTGTGGTGGAGATTCGGGACCGCGACCTGCGCGCGCGCTATGCAGCGGTCAACGCACACATCACGCCCAACCTGGGCGCGATCCTGATCTGTTACCTGTTCTATCGCGGCCCGGCCTACGCGGTGCGCACCTACTGGCAGTTGCGGAACGCCATCTACGCAGAACGCACGCGCGCCCTGATGGCCGCTGTCGAGAACCTGCCGCCCGACCGCAACCCCTTCCGGCTGGCTATCATCCCACCCACCGGCAGCATGTACCCGTTGCTTCAGGTGGCGCTGCTGCCGCCCGGCCTGTCGCTGGACTGGCTGGCCTCGTCGCTGGCGCGGCGCGGCATCGGCCTCTTGCCGCTGGCGACCTTTGCGCGGACCGAGAAGGGCTACGAAACCGGGCGCACCACGTTCCGCCTGACGCTGGGCGGCGTGGACAATGCCGAGGTATTGCTGGCCAAAACGCGCCGCCTGCTGATTGACCTGAACCGGCTGATCGCGCAGGAAGACGCGCGCTACAACCGCAAGCGGCTGGCCGTGCGCGCGCCGGATGCGGCGGGCGGCAGGGCGGCGGAGCTTGTCCGGGCGATGGACGCCGTCACGAAGCGTATCCTGGCCCAGTGCGCCAACGGGGGCGTGTCGCGCCGTCTGGCGTCCATGCCGCCGCTGGACGATGAGAAGGTGCGCCGTGACTTCGCGACGCGGTACGCGCCGGAGCGGCTGGCCATCTTCCGCCAACGGCTGCTCGACCGGGCGCTGATCAGCGATGAATTGATGCGCGAGGCGCTGGGCGACGGCGGCAGGCGGCTTGGCGACCGGCTTCAGCGCGAGTTCATGAAAGACTCCCTGCGGCGGCGGCAGCAGTTGTTCCGCGCGCGCGCCTATGACCGGACGGTGCATCCCACGCAGATGTACTCGCTCCAGGCCGAATTTGCCCTGGACGCCATCCTGAACGCGCTGAACGCCGACCAGCCCGTGGCGCAGGCCCACATCGACCGCGCGACGCAGGACTTGTTGAACGAATACCTGGGCCTGAACGTCGCCATCTCGTCCCAGCAAGAGGCGGACGAAATCCTGCTCGACCTCGCGGCGCTGACGGCGGGCGAGCAGTACACGGCCCTCTTCAGCGATGCGCGCCTGACCTCGTTCCTGTCCTTCTGGAGCGACTGGGACGGCAGCAACCGGCCATCCGGGCAGGGACACCAGCTCGTCGCCGCCGTCGTCATGGAAAACGTGCGGCGCATGGCGCGTATCCTGGCCCTGTTGCGGCAGGTGGACCCGGCGATCAGCGTCAACCCGGAGCTGGTAGCCGAGTTGGACCGGCTGTCGCAGCGCAACCAGCGCTTTGCCGAGCTTCTGAAGAACATCACGGCGCTGACGCAACAACTGGAGCGCCGTTACCGGGGCGTTTTGCCCTTCTCGCTGGACACGTCGCCCCTGCGGCGGCTGGCCACGCGCCTGCATCTCCGGCCCGACCCGGCGCGCGTGCTCTGGCAGCACAACGATCGCTACGAACAGCGGATGCTGGAGCTTCGGCAGGAACGCCGCAATACGCTGGAATATTATTTCTCGCTCAACAAGCAGTTGCGCAAGCAGCTTCACGCCCTGATCCCGGCCATCCAGCAGCACCGCACCGCCGAGCGCCTGTTGCGCGAGGTGGTCGGTTACCGCGACATCTTGCAGCGCGTCGTGATCACGCCCCGCATCCAGCAGGCGCTCATCACCGCGCGCGATCCGTTCGCCATCGATACCACCGTGTACAACATGCACGAGATCAATACGCTGGCGGGCGAATACGGCAATCCGGGCATGACGCTGGCCCTTCAGATCAGCCTGTCCACTGACGCCGACGCGCTCATCGCCCTGGACCGCAAGATGCGCACCCAGCTGGAGCAGGCCCGCCGCGAGCGCCCGTCGCTCGACCTGCCCTCGATCTGGCTGATCCCACTCTTCGAGGAAGCGTCGTCGGTCAAAAACATCGGCGCTTACCTCGATCAGGTCTGGGATTACGCCACGCAGAGCCGCCAGACGGCGCAATCGCCGCAGCACCGCTTTGCCGAGATCATCGCGGAAGTGTTCATCG
>JADZBY010000577.1 GCA_020851855.1 Anaerolineae bacterium | reverse complement strand
TGAACGTCTTCCATGCCCAGGAGCGTGCTGGCCTTGTCCGCCAGCGTGATGCGCCCGGTCTGCACGACGTAGCCGCGTGAGGCGATCTGCAAGGCCATCAGCGCGTTCTGCTCGACCAGCAAGATGGTACGGCCTTCATCGTTCAGCCGCCGGATGATGTTGAAGATTTCGCGCACCAGCAGCGGCGCAAGGCCCATCGACGGCTCATCGAGCAGCAGGATTTGCGGGTGGGCCATCAGCGCGCGCCCGATGGCCAGCATCTGCTGCTCGCCGCCGGACAGCGTGCCGCCCGCCTGCGTCAGGCGCTCTTTCAGGCGCGGGAAGGTGGTGAGCACGTATTCCAGGTCCTGGGCGATGCCGGCGCGGTCGCTGCGGCTGTACGCGCCCATGAGCAGGTTCTCGTGCACGCTCATGCGCTTGAAGATGCGCCGCCCTTCCGGCGACTGGTTGACGCCACGCCCGGCGATGGCGTGCGGCGGCAGCTTGGTGATGTCTTCACCGGCCAGCCGGATGCGGCCCTCGGCGGCGGGCGTGATGCCGCAAATGGTGTTCAGCGTCGTGGTTTTGCCCGCGCCGTTGCTGCCGATCAGGGTCACGATCTCGCCCTGCTCCACGGTCAGCGAGATTCCACGCAGCGCGTGAATCCGCCCGTAGTAGGTGTTGATGTTCTCGACTTCAAGCAGCGCCATGAGCAGTCTCCCCGGTTGCGGCTGGTTTCTGCGCAGCGCCCACGTGAAGCTGGTCGGCGGGTGCGCCGAGATAGGCTTCGATGACGCGCGGGTTGTTCTGGATTTCTTCGGGCGTGCCTTCTGCGATCTTCTGCCCGAAGTCCAGAACGGCGATGTGCTCCGAGACATTCATGACCAGCTCCATGTGGTGCTCGATGAGCAGGACCGTCAGGCCGCGCTCGTCGCGCAGACGGCGGATGAAGTGCATGATGTCGTCGGTTTCCTGAAGGTTCATGCCCGCCGTCGGCTCGTCCAGCAAGAGCAGGCTGGGCGAGCTGGCCAGCGCACGCGCGATCTCCAGGCGGCGCTGGCTGCCGTAGGGCAGGTTGCTGGCGATCATATCGCCCACGTCGGGCAGGTCGATGAAGCGGAGCAACTCGTAAGCGCGGGCCAGCGCGGCGTCTTCTTCGGCGCGGTTGTCCGGCAGGCGCAGGATGGCGTTCACCGGGCCGCTCTCCAGCCGCGAATGCATGCCGACCAGGATGTTTTCGAGCGCGGTCATGCCGCCGAACAGGTGGATATTCTGGTAGGTGCGTGCGATGCCGCCCTTGGTGATCTGGTCAGGCCTCAGCCCGTGGATGGGCCGCCCTTCGAAGATGATCTCACCCTCGTTGGGCCGGTAGAAGCCGGTGATGCAGTTGAAGAGCGTGGTTTTGCCCGCCCCGTTTGGCCCGATCACGCTGAAGATCGAGCGGTGCGGCACGTCGATGGTCACGTTGCGGATGGCGGTCAGGCCGCCGAAGCGCCTCGTCACCCCACGAATCCGGAGAATAGGCTCGCGATTGTCGTCGCTCATGATTCGGCGTGCCCCTTTGAACCCACACCCTGTTCCTGCCACCCCTGCCACAGTGCTTTCGCGCGCTGAGCCAGCGGGAAGGGCGGCTCTGGCAGAAGGCCCTGGGGGCGTAAGAGCATCATGGCCACCAGCAGCGCGCCGAAGACCAGGATACGGTACGCCTCAAAGGCGCGCAAGGCTTCCGGCACGCCGATGAGCACCAGCGCGCCTACGATGACGCCGGGGACGCTGCCCATGCCGCCAATGATGACCAGGCTCAGCACGTTGATCGACACCAGCAGGGTGAAGTTTTCCGGGTAGATGCTCAACTGGCGTGAGGCGAACAGCACACCCGCCACGCCGGCCAGCGAGGCGGCCAGCGCATAGGCGAACACCTTCATGTTGAACGGGTTGACGCCCATCGCCTGCGCGATGTCCTCGTCGGAGCGAACCGCGCCCCACGCCCGCCCGATGCGCGAGCCTTTCAGCCGGAGCGCGACGAAGGCCATGATCACGCACCCGGCCAGCGCCAGGTACAACATGCCCTCGCTGCTGCCCATTTCGAGTGCGCCGAAGCTGATGCGCGGGATGGCCGCTACGCCTTGCGGGCCGCCGGTCAGCGTGCGCAGGTTGTTGAACATGAGGCGCACGATCTCACCGAAGCCGAGTGTGACGATGGCCAGATAGTCGCCGCGCAGGCGCAGGACCGGGATGCCGATCAGCGCGCCGACCGTGGCGGCCACGATCATGCTCAGGATCAGGCCGATGATGAAGCCGGGGAAACCGCTGAACGAGTCGTACAGGGCCGTGCCGCGCATGAGAAGGAAGGCAAGCTGCACGACGACCACACACGCCGCCACCAGCGCGTACCCCAGCCACGCAGGCCGGCGCTGCTGGACGGGTTGGGCCGCCGCGCCGGCGGGCGTCGCCGATGCCGCCGGACGGCTGCGCCGCCAGAGCCACAGCCCGACCGCGACGACGATGGGCGCGGTGACGAGCGCCACGACAAACGCCGCCGCGATGTTCTGTATCCACTGGTCGTTGCCGCCGTACACCAGCCCAACGACGGTCGATCCCTGCCGGATGTCCTGGTTGCTCAGGGCAAAGGCATAGGTGTACGCGCCGATGGCATAATACGCCGCGTAACCGAGGTCGAGCAGGCCGGTATAGCCCACGACGATGTTCAGGCCGATGCCGAGCATGACGTTGATGCCGACGAGCAGCAACACGCTTTGCTGGTAGCGGTCCAGATAGAGCGGCGTGAAGGCCAGCGACGCCAGCAGGATGGTCATCGCGATCAGGCCACGGAAAGAGGCCTTGCCTCGCGCGCTGAAGATGGCCCAGGCAATCAGAAGCAAACCGATGCCGATGATGACCTGCTGGCGAATAGCAACCAGCGTCTCCACAGGGATGGCGGTCACGCTCTCCGCCACGACCTGCACGCCGTCCGGGCCGACAATTTGCACCGGATTGGGCGTTCGCTGGTTGAACATCAGGTCCGACCGCTCCGGCGTGGGCGCGGCCAGGCCGATGAGCAGGAAGATCAGGCTGATGGCGACCGGCGCGACAATGCGTGCGCCCATCGCCCCCCGCTCGCGCGCGCCCGCCGTGGAGCGTACCGCCACCAGCCCGGCTCCGACCAGCAGGAAGGACGCCAGCAGACCGATCAACTGCGTGCTGCCGCCGACCAGGTTACGGTACGAGGCCGCCAGCGGGCCAGTTGACTTGGGCAGCGTCGCATTGAGCACGATCAGCGCGAAAAAGGCGACCGGCAATACCAGAGGCAGCGCGTCTGATAGCCAGGCGGGCGCAATACGCCGCGCACCCGCGCCGGATGCAGCGCGCTGGGCCGCCATATGGCGCGCGTAACTCAGCGCGCCGCCCACTGTGCCGGCCAGGACCAGCAGCAGCGACATCTGTATGAAGCCGCCCGTTGGGTCGGCGCGGGGCGTGCCCGCCGGTGGCCGGATGGCCGTTTCGGGCAGGCCGGACATGGTCGCCGTGGAGCGGTAATTGACGTTGGCGAAGATGTCCTGCACGCGCGTGATGTTCGAGCGCAGGCCGTTGGGCAGCGTGGTGTTCTCAGGCGTCGCGTTCAGTTCGGCGACCTGCCCGGCGTTGACGACGACCATCAGCAGGACCGTCATGACCGCCGCGACCACGCCGACCAGCAGCCCGGCGGCAAGCGAGCCGACCAGATTCTGCGAGCGCCGCTCGACCACCGTCCTGCCGCGCGCCGCCGCCACGCCAAACGCGGCGACCACGAGCATGAAGATAGCCCACACCAGGACTTCAGGCAGGGCTTCTGCCGCCGCGCCGCCGGGCAGGCCGATCAGGATGAAGAAGATGACGACTGCGCCCGCCGCCAGCCCATTGGAGACGCCGCGACGCGCGCTTTCGGCTGTGGTGAGGCCCGCGACCGGCGGCGTTGTCTCTGTCGCAATCGAGGCTGTGGACATCTCAGACCTTCTTCTCCGCAAGAACCTCGCCCAGCAGCCCCTTGGGCCGGAAGATCAGGACCAGGATGAGCATGGTGAAGGCAATCACATTCTGATAATCCACGGCGATGCCCAGGGCGAATGGGCCGAGCGCTTCGACCAGCCCCAGGAACAGCCCGCCGAGCATCGCGCCCGGAATGTTGCCGATGCCGCCGAGGACCGCCGCCGTAAAGGCTTTAATACCCGGTAAGAAGCCGCTAAAAGGGTCTGTTTGTCCATTGTACAGGCCCCACATGACGCCCGCCGCGCCGGCCAGCGCCGCGCCGATGGCGAAGGTGACGGCGATGGTGCGGTTTACGTTCGCGCCCATCAGTGAGGCGATGTCTTTATCTTCCGCGACGGCGCGCATGGCCCGCCCGATCTTGGTGCGCCGCACGAGCACAAACAGCGCAATCATGAGCAGGATGGCCGCGAAGAAGACGATGATCCCGATGCGCGACACGGGGATGGGCGCGCCGAACTCCGCGCCCAGGTTCAGTGGGAACGTTCCGGCGAGCAGGGTTGGCTTGTCAAAGGTGCGCGAGCTGGGGCCAAAAATCCGCAGCGCCATCTGTTGCAGGAAGAACGACGCCCCGATGGCGCTGATGAGCGGCACAAGACGCGGCGCACGGCGCAGGGGCCGGTAGGCGATGCGCTCGACCGTCAGGCCGGTGGCCATCGAACCGAGCATGGCGACGCCGACCACGACAATCATGACCAGCACCGTGCCGATCAGGCTGGCCGCTTCGGGCGGCGTGCCGCGCGGCACGAAGACGTTTGGGTCGCCACGGAAGATTTGCAGGGCGAAGAAGCCGAAGAACGAGCCGATCATCATCACGTCGCCGTGCGCGAAGTTGATCATGAGCAGGATGCCGTACACCAGCGTGTAGCCCAGCGCGATCAGGGCGTACAGACTACCCGTGATCAGCCCGTTCGCCAGTTGCAGGCCCCACAGAGTGAGGATGTAATGTTGCTCCTGCGTGACGACGTACACGCGCTCGGAGATGAGCCAGATGATGATCAGTCCGAATATGCCGACCAGCGCACGGCCACCATAGCCCGTGGTATCTCCCCGGTGGCGCAGCAGGCCCGCCACGAGTGCGATGAGGTTGGCGACCACCAGGACCCGGTTAACGGCATGCAGAACCAGCCAGAAACCGGTGAAAAACTCTGCCCCGTTCGTGCCCAGGTAGCGCTGCGCCAGGCCGGTGAGCAAGCCGCTTGTCAGGGTGATAGACCAGAAGATGTCCAGGACGATCAGCCAGACCGTGACGCGCAGCAGGCGGCTGGTCAGGCGGTCGGCGTCGAGTTGGAAGATGGGGATGGGGCGTGTTGCCGCAAGTTCGCTCATAGGAAGTGGCTTCCGGGTGAGATACCAGGCATAGGCACTGATGCGACAGGGGCACAGCGAACCTGTGCCCCTGTACATTCTATCGCGTAGAACCGCAGAGTATCAACACGGCGCGAATCAGCCGCCCGACGCCTGGGTAGCTTCCGGGGTGGCTTCGGGGGTCGCTTCCATACCGCCGCCGAGCAGTTCCTCGGAGCTGTACGTGGCGACCGTCACCCACTCGCCATTCTGGACCTGCCAGATGGCGATAGCGCCCGCGCCGCAGTCACCGAAGGCGTCGCAGGTCAGGTTGCCGGTCAGGCCGTCGAGGTCCTTCGTATTGCGGGCGGCCTCAAGCAGCTTGGCGCGGTCAATGACCAGCGCGCCGTCGGCGTTGACTTCGGCCACCTGGGCGATGGCATTCAGGATGAGCAGGGCCGCGTCATGGCCCGCCGCCTGATAGGGAGCGTACTGTGCGAAATCCTTGCCGCCCGACGCTTCGACCCACTGCGCAATGAAGTCCTCATAGCGCGGGTCATCGAGCTGCTGCTGGACCGAGCTGGAATACTGGCCTTCACCCGAAGCGCCCGCCAGCTCGATGTACTTCGTGGTCTGCGTGCCGTCATCGCCCAGGAACACGGTGTCGCTCAGGCCGACCTCGTCCTTCTGGCTGGTGAGCAGCGCGCCGGGGATTTCATAGCCGCCGAAGAACAGCGCGTTGGGCGGGTTGGCCAGCAAGTTGGTCAACACGGCGCGGTAGTCGTCGGCGTTGGGGTCGATGTTGCCACGGTAGGTTACCTCGCCGCCGAGGCTGGCGAAGACTTCGGCGACCTTGTCGGCCAGGCCCTGGCCGTACGCGCCGCCGTCATCGATCACCGCCGCCGTGGTGAAGCCCAGGTCGTTGTACATGAACAGAGCAACGGCAGTGCCCTGCGCGTTGTCGTTCAGGGCGACGCGGTTGAAAGCCTTGCGGTCCTGAGATGTCAGGCTGGCCGCCGTCGCGCTGTAGGAGACGTTCAGGATGTTGAACTCTTCGTACACAGCCGCCGCGCCGTTGGTTGCGCCGGAGCACATGTGGCCGACCACACCGACGATCTCGGGGTTGCTGGCGTACTGCTGGGCTACGGTCGTGCCCTGCGCCGGGTCGCAGCCGTCATCCTGCGTCAACAACTCGACCTGGAAGCCCTGGATGCCGCCCTCGGCATTCAGCATATTCACTGCTGCCTGGGCGCCATACATCGTGCCCTCGCCGGGGAGAATCAGCGGGCCAGAGCGGTCACCCGCCCAGCCGATCTTGATCGTGCCGCCCGCGGGCACAATCACCTGGCCGGCTGCTTCCTGCGCGTTCGTCGTGACGAATGGCGCAAGGGCCAACGCAACGACGACGAGCGCGAACGCCACGCGAAGGAACTTCATGTTCTGCATGACTCACTCTCCTCTACCGTAATCACCTTCAGCCCGCACCCCTGCGGTAAGCTGTACTGGCAAAATTAGCCGACTTCAAGCCGATCCGCAATAGGGCCTTGTGCAAAATGCCGAACGCGCGCGCCGCGCCGTGCAAACCGGTCAGATCGGGCCTGGGGCGGTATAATTCGGGGTGAAGTCGACGGAGTTGGCCGCCCATGAAACCGTTCGCCGTCACGCTGGACAAACGCGCCGCCGAGCCGATCTACCGCCAGTTGATCCGGGCCATCCGGGCGCAGATCGAGTCGGGCGCGCTTCAACCGGGCGACCGCGTGCCGCCCAGCCGCGATCTGGCCGATGCGCTGGCCATCAGCCGCATCAGCGTGGTGAACGCCTACGCCGAACTGCAGGACGCGGGCCTGCTCGAAGCGCATCCGGGGCGCGGCACGTTCGTCAGCGTGACGCGCGCCGATCACCGCGCCGATCCGCGCACGCTGCCCTCGGTGGCGGCCAACCCGATTGCGCAATCCATGCTGCGGCTCTCCGCCCGGCCCGGCATCATCGCCTTCAGCGGCGGCGCGCCTGCCGAAGAGTTCCTGCCTGTGGCGGCTATCCGGCGCTCGTACGAGGCGGTGCTGGAGCGGGACGGCGCGGCGGCAGTGGCCTATGAAGAAACCGAGGGCTATCCGCCGTTGCGCGCCATCGTGGCGGAGTACATGGCCTCGCTGGGCATTCGCTGCGCGCCCGACCAGGTGCTGATCACGGGCGGCTGCCAGCAGGCGCTCGATCTGGCGATGCAGGCGCTCCTGGGCGAAGGCGACGTGGTGCTGACCACCAACCCGACGTACATCGGATTCCTCGATCTGGCGCGTATCCGGCGCTGTGGTGTGGTCGGCGTGCCGGTGGACGAGCGCGGGCTGTGCGTGGACGCGCTCGAAGCGGCCATCGAGGCGCACCGCCCCCGCCTGATCGCGCTCGCGCCGACGCACCACAACCCAACGGGCACGACGATGCCGCTGCACCGGCGGCGCAAGCTGCTGCGCATTGCGGGCGCGGCAGGCGTGCCCATCCTCGAAGATGGCGTGTACCAGGAATTGAGTTATACGGGCCAGCCGCCGCCGCCGCTCAAGGCGCTCGACGACGAGGGCATCGTCATCCACGCCAGCGGATTCTCGAAGATCGTGCTGCCCGGCACGCGCATCGGCTACCTGATTGCAGAAGGCGAGGCCTGGGAGCGCACCTTGCGGGTGAAGCAGGCAGCGGACATCTGCACGCCGGGCCTGAACCAGCGCGCCATGCACCATTACCTGCAGAGCGGCGCGCTGGCCGGGCATCTGGAGCGCGTCCGGCTGGCGTGCAAAGAGCGGCTGGGCGTGGCGCTGGACGCAGCGCGGCGTCATCTGCCGGGCGGCGCGCGCTGGCTGGAGCCGACCGGCGGCGTGTACCTGTGGATCGAGCTTCCGCACGACGGGCCGACCGCCGCCGAGTTGTACGTGGCGGCCATTCAGCACGGCGTGGCGTTCGCCATCGGGGCCATGTTCTACACCGATCCCGATACGCCGGGCAGCGGGTATTTCTGCCGCCTGAACGTGGCTGCCCAGCCGCCGGAGCAAATCGAAGAGGGGATGCGCCGCCTGGGGGCTGCATGGCGCGCATTGGCCGACCGACACGGCCCGCCCGGCGCGCCGTTGTTATAGCTCCCCGTCTTACAAATCCTGCCGGCCTTGCAGCGCCCGCATCAGCGTCACTGAGTCGGTGTACTCGAGGTCCGCGCCGGTGGGCAGGCCGCGGGCGAGCCGCGTCATCTTGAGATTCAGGCCCGCGCCGGCCAGTTCGGCCTTGATGAACATCGCCGTGGCGTCGCCTTCCATGCCGGGATTGGTGCTGATGATCAGCTCGCGCACGCCTTCTGACTGGACGCGCTTGACCAGCTCGCGAATCTTGAGCTGCTCCGGCCCGATGCCCTCACGCGGGGAGATGACGCCGTGCAGGACGTGGTAGCGCCCGGTGAAGCTGCCGGTTTTTTCCAGCGCCAGCGCGTCGAGCGGTTCTTCGACCACGGCGATCAGCGTCGCGTCGCGCTGTGGGTCCTTGCAGATGTCGCACGGGTCGTCTTCGGTGATGTTGTAGCACACCGAGCACAGGCGCGTCTTGAGCTTCAGCTCGCCGATGGCCTGGGAGAGCGTGTCGGATAGCTCGTCGGGCGCGCGCAACAGGAAGTAGGTCAGGCGTGAGGCGGTTTTTGGCCCGACGCCGGGCAAGCGCGCGAAGGCGTCGATCAGCCGTGTGACCGGCTCTGGAATGGCTTTGCTCATGGTCTCTCGTGAATACCCAGTACCCTCACCCCAACCGCTCTCCCTCTGGGAAAGGGGCAAGAACGGGACGCCGCATCTCCCGGTTTTTCTCCCCCGACTCCGCAAAAGAGTTCGAGGCCGCCTTCAGGCAAGAAGGAAACGGCGTATCCCTGGTTTTTCTCCCCTCTCACCATGAGGCAGAGAGGGGCCGAGGGAGTGAGGGTCAGTTATATCCTTACGACAACGGCGCAATCTCTACGTGGTGGTGGCTTCAGCCGCCCAGCAGCCCACCCAGGCCGCCCATGCCGCCGAGCATGTCATTCAGCCCGCCAGAAACGGCTTCCATGCGCTCGGCGGCGCGCTTCTGGCTCTCTTCGATGGCCTGGTTGATGGCCACGACGAGCAGGTCTTGCAGGTCATTCACCCATTCGGGATCGCTCGTGTCGAGCAGTTCGGGCTTGATGGTGACCGACGTCACACGCTGATGGCCGGAAATCTGGATGACAATCGCCCCGCCGCCCGTCTGGATGTCGTACACCTCGTTGGCCAACGCTTCCTGCGCCTTGACCATGTCTTCCTGCATCTGCTGAAGCTTCTTCAGCGCGCTGGCCTGCGACTGGCCCGAAAAGCCCGGCCCGCCGAACCCGCCGCTGGGGCGTCGTTTGCTCATTACCGCATTCCTCCCTGGTTGTCTTCAAATTGGGAAATCTCGGCCCCGGAACTCAGTTGATCAGCGATCAACGGATCGTCCACTATTGTATCATCGACCGGGCGCGGCGCGGTGGCCCCGGCCAAAACAATATGGAAGGTCATCGTCACGCGGAAGATTTTCCTGATGATCTCGACCAGTTTGTCCTGGCGCTGTTCCAACATCGTCTTGAAGGCCGACGTTCCGACGACCAGCGTGATCACGCGGCCATCGACAGAATGCACGGTCGCGTATTCAAGCTGCGCGGCCAGCGGGATGTTGACGCGGCTTTCCTTGAGCTTGCGGATGATGTCCGGCCATGCGTTGCGCAGGCTGCTCAGGCTGATAGCGGGCGTTTCGCCGGACGGCTCCGGCTCCGGCTCCGGTTCGGGTGTGGGCGCGGCCTGGGCCTGGGCGCGGCTTCGCGCGGGCGGGGGAAGGGGGCCGGGTCCGGCGTCGCGCTCGCGTGCAAGAGCGGGCAATTCGGCCACAGGTTCGGGTTGGACGGGCCGCGCGCTCTCGATCAGGGCCAGTTCGAGCGGCAATTGAGGCTGCCAGCCGCCCTTGATCTCGCCGTTGGCCGTGTTGAAGGCCCGCACGGCCCGGATCAGCGCCGCGCGGGAGATTTGCCCGGCTTGCTGGCCCAGCACCGCGCGCATCTCGTCGTTGGCCTGCACGAGCGACGGCCCGCCGGTCTGCACGAGCAGCAAATTGCGCAGGTACTCCACGATCTGCCGCCCGAACTGGCCCGGATCGGCCCCGTCCTCGATGGCGCGATTGAGCACGTCGAGGCCGGTTGCCGGGTCCTGGTCGATGATGGCCTGCACGAGATGGCCGACCAGCCGCGCGCCCGCCGTGCCGAGCAGCCGCTCCGCGTAGTCGAGCGTGATGGGCTGGCTGGGGTCTGCGATAAGTTGGTCCAGCAGGCTGATGCTGTCCCGCACGCTGCCCGTGCCCTGCATGGCGACGAGTTCCAGCGCGGCGTGGTCCACGATCACGCCCTCTTCGTCGGCAATGCGCGCTAACCGTTCGGCCACGTCGCTGGCCGAGACGCGGCGGAACTCGAAGGTGAGCGAGCGGCTCTTGATGGTGGGCGGGACTTTGTCAAATTCGGTGGTGGCGAGGATAAAAATGGCGTGTTCGGGCGGCTCTTCGAGCGTCTTGAGCAGCGCATCGAAGGCGGCGGGCGAGAAACGGTGCACCTCGTCGACGATGTACACCTTGTAGCGGCCCTCGCTCGGCGCAAAGGCGATCTTGTCGCGCAGGTCCCGCACGTCGTCCACGCCGTTGTGGCTGGCGGCGTCGATCTCGATCAGGTCCAGGAAGCGGCCCTCGTTGATGGCGCGGCAGTGGGCGCACTCGTCGCAGGGGCGCAGGGCCGGGTCGGGGTGCAGGCAGTTGACGGCTTTGGCCAGGATGCGGGCCATGGTCGTTTTGCCCGTGCCGCGCGGGCCGTTGAACAGGTAGGCGTGCCGCACCCGGTCCTGGATCAGGGAGTTGCGCAGCGTCTGCGTGATGTGGCCCTGCCCGATCACGTCGTCAAAGGTGCGGGGCCGCCACTTGAGATAAAGCGCCTGGGCGGGCAAGACATAACCTCCCGTGGGGATGAGATGGTGGGGATTTTACCACAGGAGGCTTTGGAACGCTTGTGCGAATAGACTGGCCACTCCTGAATGACGAACAGGCTCACCTGAGCTGCTTAGGGTTATTGGGCTTTATCTTCGCCAGGTCTTTCAATGTCACTTTCTGCAGGTCGGCGATACGCGTGTCACACTCCCGTTCGAGATCGGCCAGAGCGGTCTGGATTTTCTGGGTAGCTTGTTGGATGTCGGCCTTCAGCTTATCGGTGTCTTCGTACTGCTCTACCTCGACTTCTGAATTCCATACCGCTCCCGCAGCCATCAGGCCTAATGGCCCGGAGAAACTGCCGATGATCACACCGGCCCCGAGTGCGACCACCCCTTTGACTACCTGCTTGCCGAAATTCGTGATGCCCTTGAAGAGGTTGCCCCATTCACGTTGCTCAAGCTGCTTGGAGAGCAAGGCCAGTCGTGCCGTCTCATTCACAAATTCGGTCAGGTAATCCCTGCTGAAGAACTGAGAGGAGAAGGTGAGCAGCCCATACTCCGGGTGCTTCCTCGTGCATTCATAGACCTGGAGCAGTGCGTTGCGCGTATCGCCGCGCATATTGAAGTAGTGCGCATTGCCCCAGTAGCCCAGCGAGATAAGCAGGCTGTTATCGACCACACCCGACTGACCTGCCGTTTGTCCTTCGGGGTTAAGGCTCGCGAGCCGGGTGAACTCGGCTCGCGCGAGGCGGAGTTCGTCATCGCGCACGTCGGGTAGGTCGGAGTTCAGCCCATCGACAAGGTGGCGGATTCCGGTACGCATACCGCGTAGCACTTGCTCATCCAGGTTAGATTCCACTCGGTGAAGGCGTTCCTTAAGCTCGTCTAAGGTTCGCAATAGTGCTTGATTATCGTCTTGAAAGGTCTGCTGATTGGCGGCCAGGTCAGCAACTACAGAAATGAGCCAGTCCATGCCCTCGTCTCCATTCGACTCAGGGCCGCGCAAGGTGCAGTCCTGCGCGACTCGCGTACGGTGCGCCGGGATGGCTTCTCCCACCCGCCATCCATTTTGTCCTCGCCACTAGATGAGGAAGCGGAACGATATGAAGCATTTTATGAAGAAAATACCATTAACACAAGTAGTGTGGCCGTGTGTTTTCCGATATGTAACAACTGCCATTGCATAAGAATCTACTCTGATGCTGCACATAGGGCGTCGTACTGGTAGGAACGGCCTATCGATCATGGAGCGACCGACTCCCCATTGACCCGCCGCGCGAAAGCCCGTACAATGAAAGCACTTCGCCGGGAAGCGCGCGCCCTGCACCTTCCCCTCGGAGTTGTTACCGGCCCGTTCACGTGAGGTGAACCATGACGAGCAGGATCGCAAGCCACTAAGTCCACTTTCGGGCTGCTTGGGCTATCTGCGCTGCCTGCACGCCATTGCCGGTTTGATTCGGCAATCGCTTTGCGTCTGCAACACCGCGCCACCCGAGCTGTTCGAGTGGCGCTTTTGATTCCCCGGCTACCGAGCAGTGAGTTGCAGATGAGGTGATTGCCCTGATGTTAACGGTATCTTCCGTATCCAAGCGTTTTCCCGGCGCCGAGACGCCGATCCTGAAGGACATCTCGTTCACGGTGAACGCCGGCGAGCGCGTCGGCCTGATCGGGCCAAACGGCGCGGGCAAAACCACGCTGATGCACATCATCGCCGGCCTTGACTCGCCGGACGCGGGCAGCGTGCGCCTTTCGCCGCCGGATGTGCGTATAGGATTCCTGGCGCAAGGGTTGGACGCCGCGCCAGAGATGCCGGTGCGCGCCATGCTTTTCCCGCAAGAGGCCGCGCTACACGCCGCCGAGGCCGACGTGGAGCGGTTAGCCGCCGCGCTGGCCCACGCCAACGGCGACTACCCGGCGCTGGCCGCAGAATACGCCGACGCGCTGGACCGGTTGACCCGCCTCGACGGCGAGGTCGACCTGGCGCGCGGCGAACAGCTTTTGGCCAGCCTGGGGCTGGGCGACGTGCCGCTTGACTGGCCGGTGAGCGCGCTTTCCGGCGGGCAGAAGACGCGCCTGGGGCTGGCGGCAGTGCTCGCCGCCGACCCGCAATTCTTGCTGCTGGACGAGCCGACTAACCACCTGGACGTGACGGCGTTGGAATGGCTCGAAGATTGGCTGCTCGATTTCGAGGGCGGCGCGCTGATCGTCTCGCACGACCGCACCTTCCTCGATGAAGTCGCGGACCGCATCGTCGCCCTGGATGAGCGCACCGCGACGGCGCGCACCTTTGAGGGCGGCTACAGCGGGTACGCCGCGACGATCCGCTCGGAGTTGGATAAGCAATGGGCGCAGTGGCGCGACCAGCAGGTCGAGATTGCGCGCATGAAAGCCGACGTCCAGTTCACGATGGCGAAGGCAATCCGGCGCGAAAACGCTACCAAGAATGACTTTCAACGCCGGCTGGCGAAGAAGGTCGCCAAACGGGCAAAGGCCAAAGAAACCCGGCTCAACCGCTATCTCGAATCGGCGGAACGGGTAGACAAACCGGCGCCGACCTGGGGCCTCAAGCTCGACCTGGGCGACCTGCCGACCACCGGCCAGGATGTCATCAGCCTGGAAGCGTTGAGCATCGGTTATGACCCGGCGCGCCCGCTGGTGCGAGAGGCGAAAGGCGTGGTGCGCACCGGGGAGCGGGTGGCCGTCCTGGGGCCGAATGGGCACGGCAAGAGCACCCTGCTCAAGACGATCATCGGGGATTTGCCGCCGCTGGCCGGGCGAGTCCGGCGCGGCGCAAGTGTCAAAATCGGCTACCTGGCGCAAGAACAGGAGATTCTGGACATGGATTCAGACGCGCTACAGACCATCCAGGCCGCGTCGGGCCTCAATCACACCGACGCCCGGTCGTTTTTGCACTACTTCCTGTTCGCGGGCGATGACGTGTTCCGGCCCATCCGCGACCTGAGCTTTGGCGAGCGCTCGCGACTGATGCTCGCCTTGCTCGTGGCGCGCGGCGCGAACGTGTTGGTGCTGGACGAGCCGATCAACCATCTGGACGTGCCCTCGCGAGAACGGTTCGAGGCGGCGCTCGGCGCTTTTCAAGGCAGCGTGATCGCCGTGGTGCATGACCGCTACTTCGTGGATCGTTTCGCGCACACGGTGTGGCGCGTCGAAGATGGTCAGTTGGTTGAAGAGATTCGCCAGAATTTGGCGCTCCACTAAGGGGAAATGTATCCATGCACGCCTGGCGTGTGAACAACGTCGTCTATGTCGAAACGCGCCGTGATGATCTGCTGAGGGAAGCGCAGGCGCGCCGCCTCGCCTCACGGGGCACAGCGTACCGTTCGCGTCCGCCGAGGCTGGCGTACCTGTCCGGCGTGGTGCTGTACCGGGTGGGCAGCCGGCTGGTCCGCCTGGGCCGCCAGCTTCAGGGCATGTTGCCCGAAGGCAGTTCCGGCGGCGAGATGCCGGACGTCGCGCTGGCCGGGCCGGTGAAGAAGATGGGGTGAATCCTCACCCCAACCCCTCGCGCCATGAGGGAGAATGAGGGTCAAACAAAAGGCGGGCCGTTTGGCCCGCCTTTTCTTGTCCAGTTAATGCGGGCGGCTCGCGAGCCGCCCCTACACAGCGCGATGATGTAGGGGCGCGTCGCGACGCGCCCGCCGTGTTGCGTCCGCCGTGATGCGCCCGCCGTGATGCGCCCGCCGTGATGCGCCCGTCGTGATGCATCCGCCGTGATGCGCCCCCCGTGATGCGCCCCCCGTGATGCGTCCGCCGTGACGCGTCCGCCGTGACGCGCCCGCCGTGACGCGCCCGCCGTGACGCGCCCGACGTGTTGACGCCCGCCGGTTCGGCAACGGGGGCAGGCTATTTCGCCTTGGCAGGCCGAGCAGCGGCGGGCGGCGTCTCCGTGTCGGCGCGCGCCGGGAAACGCCGCCGCACAAGCAGGATCAGGCCCGCGCCTGCGCCGATCAGCGCCGAGACGAGCTGCGCCGTGGTGATGTTGCCCGACAGATGGCTGTCCAGCCGGACGAAGTCGAGCACGAAGCGG
>JADZBY010000576.1 GCA_020851855.1 Anaerolineae bacterium | reverse complement strand
TTGTACACGTTCAATTCGGCGGCGAGCGGCCCGCTGTAACCGGTGGGCGTAGCGGTCGGGTCCTGGGCAGCGGCGGGCTGCGCGGCGATACCAGCCATCAGCAGGCCGGCCACGAGAAGGAAGGCAAACGCCTGTTTTCGCACGAGAGGATACTCCTCAATACGCGGCCACAGGTGAACAGATAGGCGGTGACCGCTTGAAACACCTTGTGGGTACATGGTCGCCCCGCGCTGAAGCACGGGGCTGAAATCACGAAGCCCTGGCGGGCTGAAGGCGCGTTTTAGCCCGTCAGGGCTTTGTAGACTCAGCCCGGTCGCTTCAGCGCCGGGCGCGCCCGATGATCCGCCCGAATAGCTGAAAACCCATCAGCGCCGGACGCGCCAGGCAAGTACGTGCTGCCCTTACACCGCGATGCTGACCGCACGCCCGCGGCCTTGCAGGGCCAGCGACAGCACCACCAGCAAACTGCTCGCGGCCAGCACCAGCACGGCCACGGCGTTGATTTCCGGCTTCAGGCCGAAGCGCAGCATGGAATAGATCTTCACCGGCAGCGTCGTATCGCCCTGGCCGCCGATGAACGATGTGATCACGAACTCGTCAAAGGACATGGTGAAGGCCATCAGCGCGCCGCTGATGATGGCGGGCGTCAGTTGCGGCAGCGTCACGCGGCGGAACGCCATCCACGGATCGGCGTACAGGTCGGCGGCGGCTTCTTCCATGCGCGGGTCCATGCTCTGCAGCCGCGCCCGGATGATGACCGCTACGAACGCCGTGTTAAAGGCCGTGTGCCCGATCAGGATCGTCCAGCGGCTCATCGAGATGCCCACCGCGCTGAAGAACAGCAGCAGCGAGAGCGCCATCACGATGTCCGGGATGATCACCGGCAGGTACAGCACGCCGTCAAAGGTCAGTTTGCCCGGAAAGTGCTTGCGCTCCATGGCCAGCGCCGTCAGCGTGCCCAGGATCGTGGACAGGATGGTCGACATGGTGGCCACCCAGATCGAGACTTCCAGCGCATCCTTAAGCTGCCGGTTATCGAACACGCTCTCGTACCAGCGCAGGCTGAAGCCTTCCCAGTGGCCCATGCGCGCGCCGCTGTTGAACGAGAAGATCACGAGCACGATCATCGGCAGATACAGGAAGGCGAAGACCAGCACGCCCACCGTCGGCAGCGCCAGCCGTCCCAGGCGGCGGCCACCCAGGCGCAGGCCGATGTCCGTGCGTGGGATGGCGGGCGCAGCGGGCAGCCGTCGAGTAACTCCAGTCATGCGTGCGCTTCCTTCCTGCCGAGGCGGAAATAGAACAGTGTGGCGATCAGCATCAGCACGGTCAGCACCACGCCGAACGCCGCGCCGAACGCCTTGTTCCCGGAACTGCCCAGGAACTGCTGTTCCAGGAGATTACCGATCAGGAAATACTTGCCGCCGCCGAGCACGTTGGTGACGACATACGTGCCCACCGACGGGATGAAGACCAGGATCGAGCCGGCCACGATACCCGGCAGCGTCAGCGGCAGTGTGATGCGCCAGAACGCCTGGGCGGGCCGCGCATACAGGTCGCTCGCCGCTTCGGTCAGCCGCCCGTCCAGCCGCTCGATGGTGTTGTACAGCGGCAGGATCATGTAGGGCAGGTAACCGTATACCAGGCCGAGCATGAGCGCGCCCGGGGTATTCGTCAGTTCCAGCGGTTTGTCGATCACGCCCAGCACATCGACCAGCAGGTTGTTGATCAGCCCGTCGCCGCGCAGGATGACCAGCCAGGCGTAGGTGCGCACCAGCAAGTTCGTCCAGAACGGGATCATGACGAGCAGGATCAGCGTGTTGCGCATCCGCTCCGGCTGCCGCGCCATCCAGAAGGCGAACGGGTAGGCGATCAGCAGGCAGATGACCGTGTTCAGGAAGGCGATCCACAGCGTGCGCAGGATGATGTTCACGTACACCAGCCCGCTGCGCCCGACCGGCTCCAGGATGCGCGTGTAGTTCTCCAGGCTGGGCGTGCTCATGTCCACCGTGCCCAGCGTCGTGCCCTGCCCCATGCTATAGGCCAGGATGCTGAACAGCGGCAGCACGAAAAACACCACCAGGAACAACATGCCGGGGTACACGAGCAGCAGCCCGGCGTTTCGCGTGAGCAGGACCAGGATCAGGCCCTGAACCGCGCCGATGGCCAGCGCGATCATGAAATTGCGGCTGGCCAGCAGGTACAGGATCGCCAGCCCGACGCCCAGCGCCGCCCGGATGCGCCCGGTGGTCCGTGCGCCACGCACGCCGCGCAGCAACGCCGCGCCCACCGCGCCATCGACGAGCGCCAGACCGAGCAGCGCGGCCACCGCGACGTGCCCGGCTTCGGGCATCGTGCGCAGTTCCGGCTCAATGGGCAGGATCGCGCCCGGCCCACCCGGCTGGCTCCACCCGGCGATGAGCAGCAGCAGCCACGTCACCGCGCTGGCCAGCGACAACAGGCCCGCCATGCGGTCGTAGCGCAGGTTATAGGCCCGGATCGCGTTCTGGCTGATAGCTGTGAGCGCACCCGCACCCGTGCGCGACGGGCGGGGCGAAACAACCGTCGTCATGGTGTTGTCCCCCGTCAGTCGAGCAGGATACGGGCGTTGTCGGCGGCCCAGTGCGCGAGCACTTGCGCGCCGCGTTCGATGCGCTGGTCGAAGCCCTCGCCAAAGTTCTGGATGCGGGCGACGAGCTGCGTATTGTCGTTCAGCTGCACAATGTAGCGCGTGTCCGTGCCGATGTAGATCGAGTCGCGCACCGTGCCGCGCACCACGCACGTCCGGCCATCGGCGTTGGGCGCCGCCGGACCGACAGGACCGCTGCCGTGACCATTGCTACGGCCATTGCCGCTGTGACCGTTCACGCCATGCCCATCCACCGTCTGGATGTTTATCTTCTCCGGGCGGATGGCGACCGTCACTTTTTCGCCGGGCGGCAGGCTGTGCTCGCTGGCCGCCGCGAGGATGGGCGTCTGGCCGTCGATCAGCACTTCCGCGACGCCGTTCTGAGACACGAGTTTGCCGTGCAGGAAGTTCGTCTCGCCGATGAAGTCCGC
>JADZBY010000575.1 GCA_020851855.1 Anaerolineae bacterium | reverse complement strand
TGCTCGACAGGGCGCTGGAGAACCCGGCGGCGGCGGCTCATTTCACCGCACAGAGGCCCATCGAGGACTGCCCGCTGAGCATGGCCCTGGACGCGCTGGCCAATTGCCCGGCCCAGCAGGCGCAGGAAGAGATCGTGCACTGGCTCAGCGCGCAGATTCGGCCCACGTCAACGATGAAAGCGTGCCTGAAGAAGCCGCCCACGCTATATGCTACCGGCGAGGTCGCGCGCCAGTATGCGTATCTGCTCACTGCCATCAGCGCGCTGGCGGCGAGGCTTGGCTACAGCGGGCTGGCAGTGCTCATCGATGAATCGGAGCATTATTCGCTCTTGCGTCCTGCGCAGCGCGAACGGGCCGACTCGTTCTTCAAGGCGCTCATCCATGCAGCGGTCGGGCCAGCCGCTAGCCGCATCGACGTGGACGGCATTCCCAATCACACGCGCGCCGACTACCCGACGAGTTTCAGCGAGAACTCCCACCTGTTCTTCGAGTTTGCCTCGACCGAAGGCGAGGGCCGGATGCCCATCGAGGCATGGCTTGCGCCGTCGCAGATCATTCGTCTGGACGACCGCTTTCTGAAAGAGGACATTGAGAAATTCCTCAAGATGGTGCTGCGCTATCATAGCGTCGCGTACCGTTATGGCTCGCCGCCGCGCGAGCGCTACGAGAATCTGCTGCACCAGGCCTCGACGGCGCTATCCCGCACGCTGAGCCAGCATCGCCTGAATATCCGGGAGCTGATCCGGCTGACCGTCACAATCTGTGACCTGATGTACGTCTACCCGGACTATGCGCCGGACCAGATTCACGCCGAACTCTTGAAGGGCCTGGGCATAAGCTGACTCAGGACGCCGCCATGAACGAGCGCGCTGAGCGGTTAGCGCTCAAGAGGCGACTGCCGCGCACCTGGGATGTGTTTTTTGCCCGCCACGGCGACTTCACGGCGGCCCAGGCGGCGGCTATCCCCGCTGTACTGGACGGCGAGAACGTGGTGCTCTGCGCGCCGACCGCCAGCGGCAAGACCGAAGCCGTGCTCGCGCCGCTCATCGAGCGGCATTGTCCCGTCGAGCCTTTTTCCGGACCGGCGCTCTCTATCCTGTATATCACGCCGACGCGCGCGCTGGCCAGCGACCTGTTCGCACGGTTGCAGCCCGCCGTGGAACGGCTCCGGCTGCGGCTGGCCGTCAAGACGCGCGACCTGGATACTTTCAGCCTGACCCACCCCGCCCATATCCTGATCACGACGCCCGAATCCACCGATTCGATGCTGTCGAATCATGCCCGCGTATTCGCCACATTACGCGCCGCCGTGCTCGATGAGCTTCACGTGTTCGACGGTACGCCGCGCGGCGATCATCTGCGGATCGTTTTGCGCCGCCTGAACGCCATTCGGGCGTTCGCGGCGCAGCGCAATGATGCGCCAGCCGGAGCGATACAGTTCGTCGCGCTGTCTGCGTCACTGGCGGTGCCGGATGTGGTCGCCGCGCGCTATTTCGCCTCACCATCCGTCATCGAGATTCCTGGCCATCGGAGCGTCGACGCCGAATACGTGCCCTTTGGGCCGGATAGCCTGGCGGCGCTCAGCGATTACCTGTCTACTTTTCGGGCGCGCGGCTGGTGCAAGGCGCTCGTGTTCTGCAATACGCGGGCCGAAGTGGAAATGTATGCGGCGTTGGCCCGGCAGCGCTCGCCCTTCGGCGGCGCGGTTTACACGCACTACTCGAATCTGGCCAGCCTGCGCCGCCAGGAAATCGAGAGCGCCTTCAATGCTTCGGCGGCGGCGTTGTGTTTCGCGACCAGTACGCTCGAACTCGGCATTGACATCGGCGATATCGACGTGGTGCTGCTCATCGGCGCGCCGGGCAGCGTGGGATCGTTCTTGCAGCGAATTGGGCGCGGCAACCGGCGCAAGCGCGTTACCCATGTCGCGTGCTTCTGGCGCACGCCGGTGGAGCGGCTCGCCTTTGAGGCGCTCGTCGCCAACGTGGACCGCCTGCCAGCCAGCGCCGGACATTTCCGTCTGGGCGTCGCCGTGCAACAGATATTCAGCCTGCTCAAGCAGAGTCCGACCGGTGCGCTGCGGCTCTCGTTGCTGACGGCCCTGTTCGATGGTCTGCTCACCACGCCACAGATCGAGGCGATGCTTGGCGCGCTCACACAATCGGAGTATCTCCAGCCGGGCCGTCCGGGTGAATGGCGTGCGGCAAGGCGTTTGAACAGGCTTGTCGATCAACAGGCCAGCGCGCGTCCCGTGTTGAGCCTGTACAGCAATATCCGCAGCACAGATCGCGTGGTCGAAGTGCGCGACCAACACAGCCAGCGCACGCTGGCCCGTGTGGACAGCCAATCGCTGGATCAACCTTCGTTCACGCTGGAAGGCCGTGAGATGCGCGTGACGTGGTACGAGGGCGATGTGGTGTGGGTTGTGCCGGCGGCGCAGACCGGACCGGGTGCGCCGCAGTTCCGCTCGGCGCGGCAGATGATGAGCCATGATCTTGCGGACCTGATCGCGACCCAGATTGGCATTCCGCCCGGTCAATCTCCGTTCCTGACCGTGGACGACGGGTTCATCTGGTATCACATGCTGGGCGATCTGTACGGGGAAGTCCTGGCCGCTCTTCTCCGGCCCCATACCTTCGTCCAGCACACCGCCTGGCCGGGTCTGACGCTGTGGACGGCCAGCGCGCCGGACCGGCTGCCAGCGCTGGGCGAAGACGCCATTCAGCAGCACGTCGCGCGCAGCTATCGAGCGCTGGAAAACCTGCTGCCGCTTGGTCCATTCCACACGCTTCTGCCCGTCGCACTGCGCCGTGAGGCGGTTGAAGCGCACTTCGACGTGCCGCGATTCCTGGGCGCGCTGTCCAGCCGCCGCCCGGTCGTCGCGTCTGTGGACAAAATGCCCGGACTGTCGGAGATTGCCGTGTGGGAGTAGAGGGCCTCACCCCCTGGCCCCCTCTCCACGCGGCGTACCGCGTAGAGAGGGGGAAGAGCGCGGCGGTGGGGCTGGCGAACTCCCCTCTCTAGGCCTGCCGGGGTCCCCTCTGGGGTGGCAGGCATGGAGAGGGGTCGGGGGTGAGGTCAGGAGAGTGATGCTGCCTGTCTGGGCCTGTCCGACGTGCGAAGTGCATCACACGCTCTATGCCTGCCTAGGTCCCCGACCGGGTTCCCATTGAACGCAAGCGTTCAATGGGTGGTCTGGGGTGGCAGGCCTGAAGAGGCCAGGGCTTCCAGAGCCGGTCTTTTCCCTTCCCCTCTTCATGGGGGGAAGGGCAGGGTTAGGGGGTGGTCTTTTTCTTTGCCTGACATCTGCATCTGACCGCGCACGACCTACCAGATCACCGGGCACATTTCCGCTTTTCGAACGCCCACGGCGTTCGCGATGCCGTTGGTCACTCAGTTGCCGAGCGACTGCAGGTCGGGACTCTCCACATAGGCGATCAGATCGAACTGGCCCGCAACGGCGTTCACACGCTTGATGACCGAGCCGTCAAGCTCCATATCTTTCAGCTCGGTCACGAGGTCCTGAATGCGCGTCGGCTCTGCCTGGATCAACACATAGGCGTAGATCATCGTCGTCCTCGCTGTTCGCTGCCTTATGGCCCCACACGGGAGCCGATGTGCCTTTAGCCTCAGAAAAACTCGGTGATCGGCGTACCGCCCTGCGCAATCACCTCAAGCTGCCCAGTGACGCGCGTCACCGCCGTTTCGAGCGGGAATATGTGCTTGCTCACCTGCATGTCGGCGTCTGTGGATAGCGGATGCCAGAACACGCCGTCCATGTTGACGGTGAGTTCGGGCAGCAGGTTGCCCATGCCAAGCTCAATGCCCTCTTTGGAGTAGCCTCGCTTGGCCAGCGGGCGCACAAAGTGATCCTCGTCGGGGATGCCCAGCACGTCGCGGCGGAAGGCGAACAAGTCCTGCAGGTGGTCCGTGTTCGCGGGCGTCTCCGTCGTGCTCAGCCGGACGCGGAAACCGGCGTCTTGCAGGATGCGGATGCCCTCGATGGCCTTCTGCCAGCTTCCCTTACCACGGTAGAAATCGTGCTGCTCCGGAGTCGCACCGTCCAGGCTGATCTGCACGATCAGGTTCGGGTTGTCGATGGCCTTGAGCTGCTCCAGGCGCTTGCCGCGGATGATCATGCCGTTGGAGAGCACGTTTGTCCGCACGCGCGCCGAGCTATAGGCCAGCATGTCGTAAATGTCGTTGAGGATAAACGGCTCGCCGCCGGTGAAAAAGATGTGGTCGAAGCCCAGATCGACGGCCTCATCCACGAGGCGCTGAACCGTCTTCAGGCCCAGTGCACGGCGAGGTACATTCGGGCCGGATTTCGCGACGCAGTACGTGCAGCGCAGATTGCAGTCGTAATTGGTATAGATCCACAGCTTCCAGCGCATGGCCGGATGCCCGCCCACACTGAGTCCCTGGTCAACGCTTGCCGGTGCAGTCAAGGGACGGCTCCTATACCCAGGATACGCGTGTTGTGCTAATTATTGTACTGTGGAAGGTGAAAATGCCACAGGTTGCCCGTCGCGAAGGGAAACGGGCGCTTGCTTTTCGTCACCATGTCAGGTAAGTTCGAAGCTCAACAATAGAAGAATGAGGCATGGCGCATGGCTATCGGAGACGCCCGGAAGACCCGCCCCCCGCACGAGATTGCCAGAATTACGCCAGAGGCCGCACAAGACTTCCTTCCCTCGGCCTATCGCGCCGTAGAGCCGGCAGCGCGCCGTGCGCACGCTGTCCACATGCCGCGCTGCGTATTCATCGAAGTCACCAACCGCTGCAATCTGCTGTGTGAAACCTGCCCGCGCACTTTTGATACTGTCGAAACGCCGCAAACGCTGAGCTGGGAGCGCTTTGTGCAGATTGCCGAGCAGTTCCCGGACATGGAGCGCGCCGTCTTGCATGGGATCGGGGAGCCGCTCCTGAACAAGCGCCTGCCGGACATGATCGCTTACCTCAAAGCGCGCGGCGTGCACGTCCTGTTCAATACGAACGCCACGCTGCTCAACGAGGCGTGGGCGCGCGCCCTCATCGACAGCGGGCTGGATGAGCTGCGCTGCTCCGTCGATGGCGCAGACCCGCGCACCTACGCGGCCATTCGCGGTGTGCCCTTGTTCCACAAGGTCGTGGCGAACCTGGCGGAATTTGTGCGGACACAGCGTGAGGTCGGGGCGACAAAGCCGCGCGTCTCGTTGTGGATGACCGGCATGCGCGAAAACCTGGCCGAAGTACCCGCGCTGTTGCGGCTGGCCGCCGAGATTGGCGTGCCGGAAGTCTACTTGCAGCGTCTCGTGTACTTCGCCCACGCGGAAGACAGCCCCGGCATGATGCGCAACGAGCACGCCCTGTTCGACGCATTCGACGCCGATGTTGAGCGCATCATCGCCGAGGCGGAAGCGCTGGCCGCCGAGTTGGGTATTCTCTTCAAGGCATCCGGAGCGACGAACCCGCTCAATAGCCTTTCGGCCAGCCGCATGCCCGATCCGCATCCCTGGAAGGCGTGTATGCGGCCCTGGACCACGGCCTACATCACCGCCAACGGGAACGCGCTGCCCTGCTGCATTTCGCCATTTGCGACAAAGGACTACGCATCGCTTCAGTTGGGCAATGTCTTCGAACGCCCCTTTGACGATATCTGGAACGACGAGCGCTATCGGGCGTGGCGCGAACGCTTGTTGAGCGACGGGCCGCACGAAGCGTGCGCCGGCTGCGGCGTGCACTGGAGCCTGTGATGGCCGTAAGGGCGCAGCCTGTATCAGTAATTGAGGGATAGGGATAACGAGCGGGCGGCGCTACGGAATACCGCCCATCACAGGATAAGTGCAGCACGTCATGCCACCAAAAGCCTGGACAACCAAATCAAGCCGCGACATCTATGCCAACAAGTGGATGCGCCTGCGAGAGGACATCGCCGTCTTGCCCGATGGCCAGGAGACGATCTACGGCGTGTGCACCTTCGGCGAGTGCGTCGGCATCCTGCCGTTTGTCGATCCCGATCACGTCATCCTGGTCCGCCAGTATCGCTACGTGCAGAAGGAAGACTTCCGCTGGGAAATGCCCACCGGCGGCATAAAACCTGGGGAAAGCCCGGAACAGGCGGTCCAGCGCGAGCTGGCCGAAGAAGCGGGCTACGAGGCCGGACGCCTTGAGCGCATCAACACCTACTTCACGTCCAAGAGCGTCTGCGATGAGACGGCGCACCTCTTCCTGGGCTACGACCTGGTACAGCGGGCGCTGCCGCCTGACGATACGGAGTTCTTCGAAGTCCAGGTCTTCGATTTCGAAGAGGCCCTGCGGTTGGTCCGGCGCAGTGAAATCCGCGACGGCATGACGGTCATCGCCGTGCTGGAGGCGGCGTTGCGCCGGACGGGGGCCAGATGATGAATGGATGAGTGGGCCGTAAGAGCCTGCCCGACCGACGCTTCCAAACGCCATCGGCAGACGCACAGCGGAGGACAGCATGACAGCAGCCGGTCAGAACGTGAAAGAATCCGAGCCGTTCGCAGCTGAAGGCGGTCCATCCGCCCGCTCAGCCCTTCAGATCGGAGACATCGTCGCCTTTTTCGCGTCGCTCCTGATCCTGATCGGCTACGTGGCGCTGCCGCTGGCCACCAATTTCGCTCCTGGCGCTACCGGCGCAGCGTTCAGCGATCAGCGCACCACGTTTCTGGTGCTCACCTTCGTCGTGGGTATCGTTGGATTGCTGTCGGTGGCCATCCATGCGCTCACGCTGCGCGAGCGCAGCATCCGCTGGTGGTATGTCGGGCTTGGTTTCCTGGCGCTCCTCTTGTTCGTGGACAATACGCTGCTCGCCGGACGGTTTCTCGACGCGCGCGCAGCCCGCAGCGCCGGAATCTGGAAAGTCCTGCTCGACACGGGCGGCTTGCTCATGCTGATGGGCAGCCTGCTGCTTGTGGCGCAGGCCGCATTGCCCCG
>JADZBY010000574.1 GCA_020851855.1 Anaerolineae bacterium | reverse complement strand
CCCGTGCCCTGGTACGAGGTGCGCGTGCAGGGCGACGAGGTGCAGGTCAAGGTGTAAGGGCCGACCCGGCGCTGATGGAGTTTCAATAATCAAGGCGGATCGTGTGGCGTGCCCGGCGCTGAAGCGACCGGGCTGAGACTACGAAGCCCAAACGGGCTGGAATATGCCTTCAGCCCGAAGGGCTTCGTAGTTTTAGCCTGGACCTTCAGGTCCGGGCAATGCGATCCGTACTTATCCGTGACAACTCATCAGCGCCGGGCGCTCACGCCCTTTCCGCCGCCCCACCATTCGCCCCACTCCGCGAAAGCGTGAGCCTGGGGTGAGGATTGCCCCGCCCCGTGTGCCACGTGCGACCGGCTGTGTTAAAACTGAGACTGTCCATCCGCACTCAGGAGAACTCCGTATGAAGGCCGCGTTTTATCGCAAGAACGTCCCTGCCGCGCTCGTGTCAGTTGTGCTCGCAGTGGTTCTAGCGCTCGTCAACGCTGCGCTCTCGCCGGTCGCCGCCCAGGGTAACCCGCCGATTACCGTCTGGACCAAGTTCAACGATCAGAATCCGCAGAATACCCAGGATGAATGGCTCGCCGCCGCCCTGAACGAATACCGGGCCGAAACGGGCAGCGAGATCACGAACGTTTTCCAGCCGTTCGACCAGATTAACGCGCTGCTGAACGCCGCCGTGCAATCTGGCGCGGATGTCCCGGACGTGTCCTACGTGGACAGCCAGTTCCTGGGCTTCCTGGACCGTAACGGCGTGCTCACCGACCTGACCGAGTGGGCGAAGGGCCGCCCGTGGTTCGCGGACGTGGAGCCTGCCGCGCTGGCCGCGTGCACCACACCCGACGGGCGCATCGTGTGCATCCCGACCACGGTCACCAACCACTTCACCTACTACTGGACGGGCTTCTTCCCGGACGGCTACCCGGCGGATACCGAGGCCTTCCTCGAGGCGGCGGCACGCATCAAGGCCGAGAATCCGGAGAACTTCGCCTTTGCGGGCAAGCTGGCCGAATACATCGCCGTGGAGCGCTTCTACTACGGCCTGATCCGGTCCTTTGGCGGCGACATTGTGGACGGCGAGGGCCGGGCGGCCTGGGCCAACGACGCCGTGGCCAAGACCGTTGAGTTTGCGCGCGCGCTGGTGCAGAACGGCTACACGTCTGACCTGTCGCTCGCGCCGGGCTTCGACTTCGAGACGCCCTTCAAGCAAGGCGACGCCGCCTCGTTCGTGGCCGGTTCCTATTCCTATGTCTACCTGGCCCCGCTGACCTCTCCGGGCGGCACGGACTACGCCGCCGAAGTGGGCGCGTTTGATCCGGGCGGTCTGGCGGTCGGTGACGCGCTCGAAGCGGGCGAACTGGGCTTTGCGCCGCCGCTCGCCGCGCCGGGCAGCCAGCCGTATTCGGTGCTGCTGGCGACCGGCTGGGCCATCCCCGAAGGCGCGGCGAACCCGGACGCGGCCAGGGCCTTCATCGACTTCCAGATGACGACGGCGCGCAACGTGGCCTTCGCCGTGGGTTACGGCGCGCTGCCCAGCATGATCTCCGGCCTGGCCGACGAAGCGTTCCAGACGCCGTACTGGAAAGGCGTGGCGGAATATCAGCAACAGTACGGCGTGGGCGCGCCTGCGCTGGTCGATTATCAGCGCGGCATGACCATCCTGGCCGAATCGATCACGCGCCTGATCACCGACCCGTCGCTGGACATCCTGGCCGAACTTCAGGCGGCGCAGGACGACTACAACGCGGGCTGAGCAACAAAGCCCTCACTCCCCCGGCCCCTCTCTCCCGGCGGGCGAGAGGGGAGCCAGACCGATACATACTCTGGCCGTTCTCCCCTCGCCATGAGGGAGAGGGGCCGGGGGTGAGGGTGTTCCCGGTCGAAGAGGACCGCGTCTTATGACCAGTGAATTGCGCCTCGATACCGCCCTGCGCCACCAGGCCACGATGCGCGCGGCGACAGGCCGCCAGGGCCGTTTTTTGCCGTTGTGGCTGCTTCTGCCGAGCCTGTTGATCCTGCTCGGCTTCCAGGTCATCCCGGTGATCTACTCGTTCCTGCTCAGCCTGTCGCAGGCGCGGCGTGGCGCGCTGGAGTTTGTCGGGCTGCGCAACTTCGACGTGCTGTTTGGCCGGCGCGATTTCTGGAGCAGCCTGGGCAATACGGCGGTGTACGCGGGCGGCTATGTGATCCTGACCGTCAGCCTGGGCCTGCTCATCGCGCTGCTGCTCAACCGGCGCTTCAAGTTCACCGGCGTGTACCTGGTGCTCATCTTCGTGCCGTGGGTCGTCTCAGAGGTGGTGGTCGGCACGATGTGGCGCTGGTTATTCCAGCCCAGTTACGGCATCGCCCAGGACTGGATCAGCACGCACGCGCCGTACCTGGGCGAGTCAATCTTCCGCACGCCCGGCTTGGCGATGGCGGTGGTCATCGGCGCGGCGGTGTGGCGCGGCGTGGCCTTCACCACGATCCTGTCGCTCGGCGCGCTGCAGACCGTGCCGCGTGAGATCATCGAGAGCGCCTCACTCGACGGCGCGGGCCGCTTCCGGCGCTTCTTCAGCGTGCTCCTGCCCATGATCCGGCCCACCGTGCTGGTGATGGTGTTGCTCACATCCATCCAGGGCATCAACTCACTGGGCCTGATCGTGTCCATCACACGCGGCGAGCCTGCCGGGGCCACCCGCACGGCGTCTTACTACCTGATCCAGACCGGCTGGCAACAGGGCGACCTGGGCATGGGCGCGGCCATCTCCGTGATCCTGTTCGTCGTCAACCTGTTGCTGACCTTCGTGTACCTGCGTTTTATCGGGAGAAAGCCGGAAGCCGCCTGATCATGATCACTTCGCGCCTGACCCGCAACTTCGACCGCATCACGACCCACCTGCTCCTGGGCCTTTTCGCCGTGATTGCCGTGTTCCCGATTGCGTACACCTTCGCCACGTCGTTCAAGGACCAGAACGGCGTGCTGACCAAACCGCCCACCTTCTTCCCGTCGTCAGCCGACCTTACGGCCAGCCTGAGCCTGGAGCCGGGCATGAGCGCGGCGGACTTTCTGGCGCGCGGCCTGCAGGACTTCCCCAACAACTTGTCGCTGCTCTTGCCGGAAGCGTACCGGGTGGTCATCAACAGCGACATGACGCGGCACTATCTGCCCAATTCGATCATTAACTCGACGCTGTCCTCAATCCTGGTGGTGATCCTGGCGTCGCTGGCGAGCTACACCTTCTCCCGCTACCGGTTTCGCGGCAGCCGTGCGCTGGAACTGGCCATCCTGGGGCTGATGATGATCCCCGGCCTGACGAACCTGATCCCGCTGCGGCGCATCGGGGCGGAACTGGGCATACTCAGCACGCACGAGCTGATGGTGCTGGTGTATACGGCGGGGGGCCTGCCGTTCGCCATCTGGATCGTGAAGTCTTTCTTCGACGCCATCCCGATTGAACTGGAAGAAGCGGCGCTCATCGACGGCTGCACGCCGCTCCAGGCATTGCGCTACGTCGTGATCCCGCTGGCCATGCCGGGCATGCTCGCCGCATTCCTGCTGATGTTTGTGGACACTTGGAACGAGTTCCTGGCGGCGCTGGTGCTGCTTTCGGGCACGGCGCGCACGGTGACGGTGGGCCTGTACGATTTCCAGTCGTCGTTTGAGATCGCCTACCACGTCTGGACGGCGGCCTGCATCATGATCATGCTGCCGGTGCTGATCCTGTTCGTGGCGCTGCGCCGCCAGTTCTTCCAGGCGATGCTGCAAGGGGCGTTGAAGGGATGAAGAACCCGCCGGGTAGGGTGTCAGGCGGCGCATTGCGCCCAACGTGAGCGCCGTTGCGAGGCGGAAGGGGTGACGGGCGCGTCGCGACGCGCCCCTACAAGGGCGCTGTACATCTGTTTGTGTGTCCTGGTGGGGGTGTGTAGGGGCGGCTCGCGAGCCGCCCGCTTACCGTTATCGCCGCCTTATTTCCCTCTCCACGCGGAATGCCGCGTAGAGAGGGGCAGGGCGTGAGGCGCTTAATCCCCGCGCGGCAGGATGGCGAAGCTGCCGACCACCACGCGCACGTTCGGCACGAAGGTCCAGCCCTGCAGGCCGTTGAAATCGACCAGCACCCAGGCCTGGCTGGCGCTCAGCTTCAGGATGCGGAAGGTCTGGCCTGCGTCGATGACGCCAATCGGCTCGCCGGTGAACTGGCTCGGCGCGCTGCGCACGATGGCGTTGTTGCGCGCCACACCCTGCACCTCGAAGGGCGCGACGGGCGTGCCCTGACCGCCGGGGTCCTGCTCCACAACCGGCGACTCGATCAGTTCCTTGGAGTATGGCAGCGTGGCCGGGTCGCCGTTGTAGGCCAGCATCACGCGCCGGGCAATCCAGCCCTTCGCGCCGCCGCCCAGGTCCACCAGGAACCACGTCTCAAAGCCGCAATCGCAGTCGCGGGCCTGGATGATGAACACCTGATCGCGGGCCACCTGCGTGAAGACCGGGTACTGCATGCCCGGCCCGGTGCGCACATTGGCCCGGTTCACGATGACCACGCCCTTGACCGCCGGACCCGCCGTCGGCGCGACAGCCCCACCCGGCAGCGGCGTGCCCACACCCGGCGCGAAAGTGGCCGGAGCGCCGCCGGTGATGTTCGTCCAGTCGAAGAGCACGCCCGCGTTGCCCGTGCCCTCGAAGTAGTCGATGATGATCTCGTAGGTCCCCGCGCCGAGCGTCACATCCGCCGTATTCACGATAAATTCGCTGCTCGGCGTGAAGCGGTCGATGATGATCTGCCCGTTGACCGCCACGCGGATGCCGTCATCTGCCCCAGCGCGGAAGCGGAACGTGCCCGCGCCAAAGGTGATCCGGTTTGACCAGCGCACGCTGAAGTTGTCGGCGTTGATGCCGGGCGCAGGCGCGTTAGCTCCCCAGTTGAAATTGACGACCGGATCGGTCCGCGAAAGGGCCGGCGACCCCTGGAATGTCGTGTTGTTCCAATAGAAGGCGAGCCAGTTGAAGCCCGTCTCGGCGGTCTGCGCTGCGGCGGGGGACGAGCCGGCAGGCAGCATCACCAGGCCCGCAACAAGGACCAGCGCGCACCACGCGGCCAGCCACAATCGCTTTCCAGACATCCCTGATCCTCCCGTATGGGCCGATAGCCACGTTATCCCGCTGCGCTGCACCGCCTGTGACGCTGTCGTGGTCTGGCGTGGTGCGATGCGCCTCGCAGCGATTGAGGATCATACCCGGCGATCAGGTCCCTGGCAAACGCGGACCGGCCCCCGTCGGGCGAGCGTCAGGCGCGTTGTGCGTCAACAAGCTCTGCTCGACGCGCGCCATGTCCATCGAGCGCCGCTGCCCGATCTCGGTATCGCCCAGCACGTCGTGGATGTACACTTCCCGCACCAGCACCGACACAATGGCGGCCAACGGGGCAGACAGCAGCACGCCCAGGAAGCCGAAGAACACACCCGCGACGATCTGCGCCAGCAGAATCACGGCGGGCGGCAGGTTGATCTCCTGCCCGAACAGCAGCGGCGTCACGATCTGGCTGACCACGAACTGGATGCCGAAGTAGATCAGGAGCAGTTGGAAGACCTGATCGGGCGTGTTGATGACCGCCACCGCCGCGATGGGGATGAGCGCGACGATTGGCCCGAAGTTCGGCACAAACGAGAACAGCCCCGTGATCACGCCCAGCGCGCCCGCCAGCGGCACACGCATCAGCGCCAGCACCACCGTGACCGCCGTGCCGGTCAGCAGCATGAGCAGCACCTGCGCCTGAAGGTAGCGCCGCAGCGTCAGGTCCAGCCGGGCCAGAATCTCGCGCGCGCGTGGCCGGTACGAGAGCGGCAGCAGGCGCAGCGTGCCGCGCCAGTGCGTGTCCGGGTCGGCGATGAAATACAGGCTCAGGAAAATCACGATCAGGAAGCTGACCAGCGTCGAGAGCACGTTGCTCAGGAACGGGAAAAGCTGCTCACCGAGGGTGCTGAGCACGTTGCCAAGCTGTTCGTTGAGCTGGGTTGGCCAATCGGTGACCAGTCCGCGCAAGAACGGGTAGCGCGCCGTCAGGACGTCGGGCTGTAGCTCTTGTTGGATCAAATCCCAAGCGCTGGGGATGGTCTGCACGGCGAGGATACGGAACTGCTCAAGCAAACTGGGCAAGATGAGCGCCGTCACCAGGGCGATGGTGAACAGGATCAGGACGATGGACAGCCCGACCGCCATCCAGCGCCGCAGGCCGTGGCGCATGAAGAAGCGCACCGGCGAGGTGAGCAGGATGGCGATGATGACGGCGGTCAGGGACAGCATCACGATGTCCTTGACCTGCCACAGCGCGAGGAATGCCAGCGCAATGGCGAACGAGATAAGAATCCCGCGCGTTACCACATTGTTGGCCGAAGCCAAACGCAACGGACCATCCGGGCGATTCATGGGTCGATTCACGGCTTCCGCATCATGCCGAACGTGTTTCCCATCAGATAACCCGCAGTGCGCGGGATGGTTATGCGGTTCGCCCTGACTCCCAGGGCTGTTGCGTCAACGTAGCCTCACCGCTGCAACACCTCGATCAGCCACGGCTCGATCCGGGCCAGCAGCGGTGGGCCGATGATCAGCGCCCCGACCACGACCGCCGACACCGAGGTGAGCAGGACCGCCGCCGCGCCGACGTCCTTGCCCACCCGCGCCATCGGGTGCAGATTCGGGCTGGCCAGGTTCACCGCCGCTTCGAGCGCCGCGTTGATGAACTCCGCCATCCAGTTCATGGTGATGATCACCACCAGGATCGCCCAGTCGTGCGGCGCGATGCCCAGCCACAGGCCGACCAGGAAGACCAGGATCGAGGCGAACGCCTGGATGCGGGTGTTTTTCTGGTAGCGCAACATGTAGAGCCAGCCCGCCAGCGCGTAACGCAGGCTCTTCAGGCGGCTGGTGCTCACAATCGGGCTGTAGCGCTCAGGTTGTGCGTTGAGGGTTTCCAGCGTATCCGGATGCCAACGCAGCAGAGGGCGGCGCGTTTCGCCGCCTGCGCGTGACTCGTCATCGGCGCTCATCGCCTGTGTCCTCGTCGTCGAAAGTGAATTGTGGCACACGCAGCGCCACGCCCAGCGCGTCGAGCGCTTCGGCCTGCGCCTGCCACATGGCGGCCTGGTTGGCGGCGTTGTCGTGATCAAAGCCGAGCAGGTGCAGCGCGCCGTGGATTGCCAGCAAGGTTAGCTCGTCGTCCAGCGCGTGGCCCGCCGCCTGCGCGTGCTGGACCGTGTACGGGTAGGCGATGACCAGATCGCCCAGGTGCAGCGCGTCCGGGTCGCCCGCCTCGATCAGCGCCTCGCGCAGCGCGTCGGGCAGCGGCTCGGCGGGGAAGGACAACACGTCGGTGGCCGCGTCCACGCCACGATACTGCGCATTCAAAGCGCGCACGTACTCGTCGCCGGCCACCACGAGCGTGACGCCCGTGCCCGGCGGCGCGGCGTGTTGCGCCAACACCCAACCTATCGCGGCATTGAGGCGCTCCGTGGGGACATCCGCGCCAAATTCGTCAAGAATCTCAATCGAATAGGCCAAACTCCGGCCCTCACTCATGGTCGTATCACCCTCACTCCCGGCCTCTCTCCCTCAAGGCGAGAGGGGAAATGCGCGCTGCTACCTGCCTTTATCTCCCCTCTCCATGAGGGAGAGGCGAGAGGGGAAATGCGCGCGCTATCTGCCTTCGTCTCCCCTCTCCATGAGGGAGAGGGGCCGGGGGTGAGGGTTTTCCTTCACGATTGCCCTTCGCTGGCGGGCACGCGCGGCCCAACCGGCCCGACTGGCGGCGCGACCGGCTTCGACGGCGGCTCCGCGAGCGCGGCGGGATTGGACAGCGGCGGCGGCGCATTCACGTCCTGCGCGGCGATGCGGGCCGCTTCCTGGGTCAGCGTGGACGGCGGCGCAGGATAGGCGATGCGTGGGTGGAAGACGCCCTGCAGGCTGGTCATGAACACCTCACGCACGACTTTCAGGTCGCTCACCGTGAGTTTGCTCTCGTCCAGCTGCCCGCCCGCCAGCCGCATGTTGATCACGTCGGCCACGATGTCCGCGATCTCCTGCTTGTTGCGCGTGCGTTTGGAGCGCACGATGGTTTCGGCGGCGTCGGCCAGCATCAGGATGCCCGACTCGCGGTTCTGCGGACGTGGGCCGGGATACGTATACGCGGCCTTGTCCACGCCGCTCTCGTCGCCGCCCGCATTGGCCAGCGCCTGGTTGTAGAAGTACAACGCCTGCGTCGTGCCGTGGTGCTCCAGGATGAAGTCGATGAGAGGCCTGGGCAGCCGGTGTTGCCGCCCGATGCGCTCGCCCTCGGTCACGTGGCTGATGATGATGCGCGCGCTCTCTTCCGGGCTGAACTGCTCATGCGGGTTGAAGCCTTCCGGCTGGTTTTCGCCAAAGAAGGGCGGCGCGGTCAATTTCCCGATGTCGTGGTACAGCGCGCCGATGCGCACCAGCAGGGCATTGGCGCCGATGCGCTCCGCCGCCAGTTCGGCCAGGTTGGCCACCTGCAAGCTGTGCTGGTACGTGCCGGGCGCTTCCCGCAACAGGCGCTGCAGAAGCGGCTGGTTGGGCTGCGCCAGCTCCAGCAGCTTCACGCTGGTGGGCAGGTTCAACAGGCTGCTGCCCAGGTACAAGCCCACCAGGCCCAGTCCGGCGGCCAGAATCCCGCTCAAAAAGCCGGATGGCACGGTGGCAAGGATCGCCGCCGGGTCGATCACGGTCGCCGTCAGGTTGAAGATCAGGCCGATGACGACGTTCACCACGCCGATGACCAGTCCGGCCACAAAATAGGCGTTCAGGCGCTCGACGCGGCCCAGGACGAGCACGCCCGCCGCGCCGGTTGCCGCTGCCAGCACGGCAGGTTCGAGCGAATTGCCCGTCACCACGCCGATCAGGATGGCCAGTGAGGCGGTCAGGACCATCGCGACATGCGCATCGGTGATGGCCACCACGATGAGCGTGAACGCCGCCGCCGGGTACAGGTGCGCGATGACCGGCGGGCCTTCGCTGAAGATGCGCGCGCCTGCCAAGAAGATGAGCAGCAAGCCGCCGATCAGGATGACGAGCGGCGTGTTTTCCAGGAGCGCGGGCTTGAACTGCCGCAGGTACGCGACGATGAACGTGCTGAACAGCAGCACCGCCAGCGCCGCCCCGGCGAAGGTGCGCAGCCGCTGATCGACCGGCTGAAGCAGGCGGAACTGGGCCAGCGCCTCGATGTCGCGCTCGCTGACGATGGTCCCGCCCGGCACGACGATCTGGCCCTCGACAAAGGTCACCATCACCGGCTGGACGCTCTCAGCGGCGTCGCGCTGGGCGGCCTGCGTGGCGGTTTCGTTGTAGAAGGCGTTGGGCTGGATCAGCGCGCGGACCAGGGCCACGATCAGCGCCGATTCGTTCTCGTCCAGCGTGATGCTGACCAGGTTGGGCAGGTTGGCGTAGGTCTGGAGCAGGTCATCTTCGCGGATCTCGTTGCGCATGGTGCGTTCCAGCAGCAGCATGACCTGCGAGTCCACATCGCGCCAGTCGGTATCGGAGAGCTGAAGCAGGCGGGCGTACACGTCGCGCGGCAGCGAGATGGCGTCGATGGCTTCCAGATCGGCGAGTTTCTGGTCGGGCGTACCGAAGCTATCCAGCCGGATGTTGTTGATGTAATCCAAGACGCGCCGGGCGACCTGAATCTGCTGGCGCAGGATGGCCGGGTTGGGCGGGTCGTACACGTTGCCGACGCGCGCGGACGCTTCCCTGCGGGCCAGCCGGGTGAGCACTTCGCTCTGGTAGGTGATGCCATACGGCGCGCGAATGTCATCAGGCGCAACGTCCCCAACGGCCAGCGTGACCGAGCCGCTCGGCGCGATGGCGTCGTAGGCCACGATGGCGAACGCGCCGGCCAGAAACAGGATGCCCAGCGCCGCCAGCCGGATGTTCTGAATCAGCGCACGGCGGTCCGGACGCGGACCCGGCGTATCGCCCGTCGGACCGTTGCCCCGATCACCCCGCTCCCCCTGCGCTGATGGTTCTGTCTGCGTCACGAGCGCCCCCACGCGCTACCTTACCAATCCGTCCGCCTCAACTCGGCAGCAGCGCCTTGACGACATCGTTCACCAGCTTGCCGTCTGCGCGGTTCTTCACCCGCGGCATGAGCACTTTCATGACCTTGCCCATGTCCTTTGCAGACGTTGCGCCCGCCTCGGCGATGGCCTGGCGCACTTCGGCTTCCAGTTCGTCGCGGCTGAGCTGTTGCGGCAGGTACGACTCGATCAGCGCCAGTTCGGCCTGTTCTTTTTCCACAATGTCGCCACGGCCCGCCTTTTGCGCCTCGGCGATGCTGTCGCGGCGCTTCTTGGCCTCGGTGGACAGCAGGTCATAGACCTGATCGTCGTTCATCGTGATGCGCTTGTCGACCTCAACCTGGCGAATGGCGGCCTGGATCAGCCGCAGCGTATCACGCCGGGCCGGTTCGTTGGCCTTCATCGCCGTCTTCAGGTCTTCTTGCAGCCGTTCTTTGGGTCCCATGATGCCCTCATTCCCGTGCCGTGTCTGCGCGCTTATTATACCGCAGGCGGAAAGCTGCGGCGTGCGACCGTGCGACGCCTCGTCCGCGCCCAGGGCCATTGCAGCAAAACGTCCCCGGCGTCCTGCGGTCGGCCCGGCGCTGATGGACATTCAGAATCCAGGGCGGAGTATTACGGCGGGCGCGTCGCGCCGCGCCCCTACATGGTTCAGTGCTGTAGGGGCGGCTCGCGAGCCGCCCGGAACCTGACCGCCCCAAGTACCAATCTTCATCCGTGCGGGCCGCTTGACAAGCCGCATTTTGATGATAAGATGTTCCCAAACATCAGGAGCGGCCTGACCAGTTCAGGCCCAGCAACCTGGGGCGGACACCCAAGGTGCTCTCCCACCACCCGAAAGGGTGTCGGGGATGCGGCCCTCGCCGGCGCAAGCTGACCGGCATGGGCAATTAAGTGTCCACGGCGATGACCCGCGATCCTGATGTGATGGACGCGGGCCGTTTTGTTTCTGGGACCGGGAATCCTTTCCCCTCACCCGACAAGCGCCCCCCTGTTGCAGCCTGAGATGTCCGTGTGCGATGGTGCAACAGGAGGCGTAATCGTGTTTGACGCACCTCTCCCCGACATTTCTGAAGCTGCTGCCGAATCCCTGAGCGTGCGCACCGTGTGCCTGATCGGCATTGAGCGCACCGGCGTGGCCAACCTGCCCGATCTGACCGGGCGGACGTTGCTGGCGCTGGCAGAAGTCGGCGCGGATGCCCTGGTCATGAGCCAGTCGTCGGCGGCAGGGAGTTGCTGCCTCGCCATCCCGCTGCCTTTCGTCTTTTCGGCGCTCGATGCGCTGCGCCGTGAGCTGGACGCCGAGCTTGAACAACGCCTCGTGCTTCGCCTGTGGGCGCGCACCGATGTGCTGCTGCTGCGCCTGCCGCTGCCTGGCTGCTCGCTGAACGAGGTCGCCGCTTTCTGCGACCGGCTGGCGGCGGCGGGCCTGAATATCCTGACCATGCAGGGCAGCGCGGGCGGCGCATCGCTCGTGATCGAGACGTCCGACGCGGCGCGCGTGCTGCGGGCGTTGCGCGACGAGGGCTTTGCACAGGCGATGGCCGTCTGAGGGCCGTTCCGTTTACGCAGTATAATGCGGGCAAGCGCCAAACAAGGAGTGTAGGATGCCCGCCAGCCTGACGCTGCACGTTTTGCCCGGTGAATATGCCGTGTGCCGCCTGCCCGGCGATGCCGCGCTGCCCGCCTGGGCGCACCTGAACATCACCGGCCCCGCCGCGCCGCGCTTTGTATCCGTGACGCGCGCCGGGAGTGAGCTTTCTATCGTCTTGCCCGCCGAGCACGTACCCGACGGCGCGCACGGCCCGCACCACGAGCATGTGGAGCGGGGCTGGCGCTGCCTGGGCATCGATGGCCCGCTTGACTTCTCGCTGGTGGGCGTGGTGGCGGGCGTCAGCGGCGCGTTGGCGGGCGCGGGCCTGAGCCTGTTCGTGGTGTCCACCTTCGACACGGATTACATCCTGGTGCGCGCGGCGAAACTGAACGAGGCGATCAGCGCGCTGGCCCAGGCCGGGTACAGCGTGCGCAGCGATCCCGTCACGCACTTCTCCCACGACGCGCCGTGATCAGAAGCCCCGATCTCACGCTGAGATCGGGGCTTCTGTGTCAGTCAGAACGCTGCTCAGAACCGGTTATACGCTTTTGAGCGTCGGACAGTGCGCCCAACGATCCAGCCAAGACACTGACCTCACCCCCGGCCCCTCTCTACGCCTGCCATCCCAGAGGGGACCCCGGCAGGCATGGAGAGGGGAGTCGCCGGTCTTACCGCCGCGTTGTTCCCCCTCTCTACGCGGCACTCCGCGTGGAGAGGGGGCCAGGGGGTGAGGCTCAGAGTTCGTAACAGCCTCTAGATCGAGTCGCGCTCAGCTTTGTGCGGTGGGCGT
>JADZBY010000573.1 GCA_020851855.1 Anaerolineae bacterium | reverse complement strand
TGCATGTAACCCACCGCGTAGATGTGGATTAGCGTGCCGACGCCCGTCACCACGAGCATCATCGTCAGGCTCAGCGTATCGACGCGCAACTGCCACGGGATGTTGAGCGCGGCGGACGGGACCAGAATCCACGAGTCCAGGAGCGGCGGGTTGACGACCACCGCATCGTAGTGGAACTGCGTGGCGGCGATGGCCATCACGGCGGCCACGGCGAACGCCGATCCTGCCGCCAGCGACGCGACCAGCCCGATTGTCCGCTCGCTCATCGTCTTCCCCAGGAACAGGTTGATCAGCAGCCCAGCGAAGGGCAGCAGGATGACCAGGGGCACGAGTGAGGCGTAGTTTTCCATCCGGAAATTCCTTCGTGAGTTAACAGGTCCTGCGCGTAAGGCTGTGATCGGCGCGCCCGCCGCACAGCCCTGGCCGGTTAACCGCGCGTAACCGTGCTTAACCGTTCATCGTGTTCAGTTCATCGATGTTGATCGATCGTTTGGTGCGGTAAATGGCGACGATCAGCGCCAGACCGACGGCGACTTCCGCAGCCGCCACGGTGATCACAAAGAAGACGGTGAGCTGCCCGCCCAGGTCGCCCCACTGGCGCGCAAAGGCGGCCAGCGCCAGGTTGGCGGCGTTGAGCATCAGCTCGACCGACATGAAGATCATGATGGCGTTGCGCCGCACCAGGACGCCCAACACGCCCATGACGAACAGCACAGCGCTCAGCACGACAAAATACTCAATCGGGACCGAAGGCGGTTGCACGATCTGTCTCCCCTTTGCCTATGATCCAGTGGTCCGGCGCATCAGTCCGCGGAAACGGTCTCCGCCGCCGGGTTGCTCTCGCTGGCCGCCGCCTGAGCGTTCTGCGCCGCTTCGGCAGCTTTGTTGATCCGCCGCGCGACCGGGCTGACCACCTTACGCCGCTCGGCGCGCCGTTTCACGTCCTCGCGGGTGAGCAGGATCGCGCCCACCATCGTGCCGAGCAGCAGGATGGCCACGATCTCGAAGGGCAGCAGGTACGTGGTCAACAATTCGTGGCCGATGTGCTGCGGGCTGCCGAACGTCTCGCGCGTATTGGGCGTCGGCTCGACGCGGATGGCGCGCGGGCGGGTCGTCGTGCCGCCCTCGGCAGTCGGGACGCGCTCCTGGGCCAGGATGATCAGCTCGTGGGTCTTGTTGCGTGGCGTCAGGCCGCGCGCCGAGCCGACCACCGCGTCGCCTTGCCGCCACGCCAGCTCGACCGTGCCGCGCGGCAGCGTCAGCGTCTCGGACGCCGCGCCGAAGGGCAACTCCGGCACGAGCACGCGCGGTGTGGTCGGGTTGTTCGGGTCCAACTGGACGAGCGACACGGGCGTCTCGCCGGGCAGCGCGTTCACCACGGTCAGCCGCCAGGTGTTTTCGTCGGTCAGCGGCGTCAAGTCAGTGGGCACGGTCACCAGTTGGGGCGCGCCGTCCGCCGTTTCGGCGACCACATACGAAGTATCCGTCTCGGCCTGAAGACTCACCGGCAGGGCGATGAGCGGCGTCGCGCCCGTGGCCAGCGGATCGGGGCACTGCGCCGGATCGGCCTCTGTGCAGGCGGGGAAAGCCAGCAGGTTGTAATCGCCCGCCGCCGCCTGTGTAAACTCGCTCGTCTCGCCGTAACTCAGGTCCGCGGCGACGCGCTCGGCGTTCAGGTACAGGTCCAGGGCAGGCGCGTCCGGGTTCACATGCGAAAAGCGGACTTCCGGCGCACGCGGGATGGGCTGGAGCGCGCCCGTGTTCGCCTGCACGACGACGATCACGGCGACGATGAGGAACAGCGATGCGAGGGCTGCCGCCGCCGGCGCGATCCACGGGTACTTCGCCGCCGCGCCGCCGACCCGGTCTGCGCCGAGCAGCATGATCACGAACATGAACAGGACCATGATCGCCCCGGCGTAGACGGTGATCTGGACCATCGCCAGGAATGGCGCGTTCAGCATCAAGTAGAAGAACGCCACGCACAGCAGGTTCACGATCAAAAACAGTGCGCTATGTACGGCGTTGCGGCTGACGAGCATCAGCGCCGCCGAAAGAATCGCTACACCCGCCACGACGATGAAGAGCACCAAGTCAGTCGTCATTGGCAACAGCCCGTCCTGAGAAATGCTAAGAGGAGATTTCGCTTGTTCAGTTTAGCGCAAATTCACGGCGTGTGCCAAGATGGAAAAAGAGCGGGCCGCACCGATGGCTACGCTGTCGGTGTAACCTGTGCCGGTCCACTTTTCTATGAGAGGCGACAAGGAGCCAGAAACGTCATGCTGAAGCGGCGAAAGGGGACAAACACGGCGTGAACGGCCTGCTGCACATCTATCTCTTGCTGGATACGTCGGCCTCGATGACGGGCGCGCCGCTGGAAGCGCTCAAACAGGGAGTGAACCTGCTGCGCAATACGCTGATCGCGCGCGCGGCCCGTCCGTCCGTCGTGCATGCCATCGCCTACGAGAGCACGCCCCATGCGCTATCGTCTGAGCCGCTCACGCCGGGCGATCTCAGCCTGCCCGCGCTGGAGCCGGGCGGCGCATCCAACCTGGGGCGGGCGTTGCGCCTGCTCGGCGAGCAGATGGCCCCGGAAGACAACGGGTTGCTGTATATCTTCACGGACGGCGAGCCGACGGACGACTGGGAAGCGGCGCTGGTGAGCATTCGCGCTCGCGTCGAGCGGGTGTATGCGGTGCTGTGCGGCCCGGCGGCGAGCGAGATGCCCTTTGCAGGCCGGGTGGACCGCGCCTACCGTATGGGCGACTTTTCCCCGGAGCGGGCGCTCGATACGCTGCGCGCGGGAGAATGACCAGGGGAGCGCCGGCTGAGCGCTTACAGCGGCGGTCAGACTTTCGCGGTGTGTCTCAGGGCGATGACGGCTTTCGCCTCGTCCAGCGTATTGGCGAACAGGAAACTTGCGCCGGGCACGCCAAACGGGATGATCTTGTTGAACGTCTCGACCATGAGGCGGACGAAAATGCTCGCCCCGACGAGCACGATCACGCCGATGTTCACGGGGGCGTTGCGGATCGAGCGGCCATACGTGCCAATCGCGCCCTGGGGCAGCACCGACGTGCCGGTCAAATCGCCGATGAAGCTCACGACATATGAGACGCTGCGCAGCATTTCATCTGAGACATTCTTCGCGGTGTAGAAATCTTCCCAGGTCCATTTGTCAGGGAAGGTCCACACGATGAGCGTGTGCTCTTCATTTTCCCAACGAACGCCGATGGCCATATGCCCCGTTGCCTCACTGTGCTGCCAGCCCAATTGACATGTCCCGCCTGTAGTGTAATCGAGAGTGGCAGCCGTAACTTGACCGCGACCTAAACGATTTCTCTATTAATTGTGAATTTCCCTTGAGCGTGAATGCGAAGAATGCGGTCGGGAGCGTTGAGCCTCACCCCCTGACCCCCTCTCCACGCGGAGTACCGCGTAGAGAGGGGGAACGGTGCAGCAGAGGGTGGGCAACACTCCCCTCTCCACGACTGCCGGAATCCCCGCTGGGGTGGCAGTCGTGGAGAGGGGCCGGGGATGAGGGGTTGCAGCCCCCGGGTTATCCTTACCACGCTTCCAGGGCAATTACCGCTTCCGACGGCGCACCAGGACGAGTGCGACAGCCGCCAGCATGAGGAGCAGCCCGACGCCAAGCGCAGAACCCGCCAGAACGGAGCCGTCATCCGCTGCGCGCGGCGCGTAGCCGGTCAGCGGGAGCATGGTTGGGCCGCCGGGATCGGCCATGCTGGCGCTCCCCGCGCCGCCCACCGCGCCCGCCGCTTCTTCGACGGGACAGTCGGGCAGTCCGGGGGCCGCCACGCACACGATCTGCGGGCGGAACAGCGGCCCCGCGTTGTGGTGGTGCAGGAGCAGCGCGTACAGGCCGCGCCCGGACGTCGCACTGAAGTTGTCCAGGTTGTAGGTCATCGGGACCGCCGCGCCGTCGAAGTCTGCCCACCAGGGCAGCGCCGTGAATCCGCCCGTGAAGTCGAGGGCCGGCGCGGCGATGTTGTAGCTAAGCCGGGGCGAGACTTCCACCAGCCCGTAGTCGCGGCTGACGGTTTCCACGCGGAAGTTGAAGCTGGTATTGGCCGCGCTCAGGCCCAGGCTGACCGAAGTGGCCGGGGCGAGCGCGTCCACGGGCAGCGCCAGCACGTTGTTGTTGAGCACGTACGTGTTGCGCACCGGGAACCCAAAGGGCGCAGCGGCGTTGCTGGGGTAGAACTCGTTCACCGGGGCCTGATAGACGGATGTTGACGCGCTCAGGTTTATGACCTGCGCCCAGAAGACGTCAAGCGGGGGGGTGGAAGATGTGCCTGCCTGGACGTTGCGCAGCAGGATGTCGTCCGTGCCGTTGCGGTCCACGTCAAAATAGACGTTGAAGGCGATTTCGCGCAGCGTCGACCACGCGCCCCATGTCGCCAGACCGACGTAGACGGTCGTGCGTTCCAGGGCGGTGGTCACGTTGCCGCCCGCCCGTGCGAGTTGGGCCGGGTAGTCGCTGGTGATGCCCACGTAGCGCAGATCGGCGTGGTTGATGAGCACGTCTTCCTGCTCGCCGCCGAGGATGTCCGGCTCGTTATCGCTGGTCCAGGCAAGCTCGAAGGCGCTGACCATGCCGCGAATGTCCTGGGGCGACGCATTCGTGTTCGGTCCGGTGCGGACATCCTGACCACGCAGGGGGATTTCGAGCGCGCCGGTGCGGCCTTCAGCGATCACGCGGGAAGGCGCGAACACGGCTCCGGC
>JADZBY010000572.1 GCA_020851855.1 Anaerolineae bacterium | reverse complement strand
TCACGCTCATCCGCCACGACGAGTTCCTGAGCGTGGACTACGAGCTGATGCGGTCCATCGGCTGCAAGGGCGTGCGCGATGCGGCGCGCTGGTACATGACCCACCCCGCCCCAGGCCGGTTTGATTGGGCGTGGCTGGACCGGATGATGGACGCCATCCGTTCGACCGAGATGCATATGTATCTCGACCTGTGGCACTACGGTTACCCGGATTGGCTGGATGTCATGTCGCCGGACGCGGTGCACCATTTCACCGAGTTTGCGCGGGCCGTGGCGGAGCGTTACCCGTGGCTGACGTACTACTGCGTGTGCAACGAGCCGAGCCTGCTGGTGGAGATGGCCGGTCGGCAGGGCATGTGGGCGCCGTTTTTGACCGACGATACGCCGGTCCGGCTGCGCCAGCAGGTGAGCCGTATGATCATCAGCGCCTCAGAAGCCATCCTGGACGTGAATCCGAATGCGATCCTCGTCCTGCCGGAGCCGTGGCACGCCACGAATCTGAATCCCGAAGACAACCAGGCGGCGGTCATCGACAGCGTGCTGGGCCGGCTTGACCCCGAACTGGGCGGGCGCGACGCCCTGGTGTCCATCGTCGGGCTGAACCACTACCGCGACTCGACGCTGCCGCCCTTTCACCGCCTCTTGATGAACGCGGCGCGCCGTTACCCGGACAAAACGCTGTGGGTGACGGAAACATCCGGCCCGCCCATCGGCTGGCAGCAGACCGAGTGGTTCTGGTGGATGATGGCCGAAGTGCGGCTGGCGAAACTGGCCGGGGCGAATATCCCGGTCTTCACCTGGGCGCCCGCCATCTCGATGTACGACTGGGTGGACGAAGCGCAGCAGCTTCACAACGGCATCTGGATCATCGACCCGGACGGCCAACGCCTGCCCAACGGGCACATGATCGAGGCGGTGGCGCTGGCGCGGGAGTACGGGTACGTGATCTGACGCCGGGCCGGCTCACCACACCCGGCACACCAGCCCCTTGAGATACTCGCCTTCCGGGAAGGTCAGCGCGACGGGGTGATCCGGCCCCGCGCCGAGCCGCTCCAGGATTTGCGCGTCTCGGCCCGTATCGGCCAGCGCGCCAAACACGACCTTCTGGAACAGGTCGGCGCTGACCAGGCCGGAGCACGAGAAGGTGAACAGCAGCCCGCCGGGGCGTAGCAACTGGAAGGCGAGCAGGTTGATGTCTTTGTAGCCGCGCGTCGCGCTCTGCACCTGCTGTTGGCTGTGCGCGAACTTGGGCGGGTCCAGCACGATGGAGTCAAAGCGCCGCCCGGCCTCGCGGTACTGGCGCAGCAGGTGAAACACGTCCGCCGCCACGAAGTCCTCGTCCTGCGCGGCAAAACCGTTCAGCTCCACGTTGCGCCGGGCCAACGCCAGCGCTTCCGCCGACGAGTCGACGTTGATGGCCCGCGCTGCGCCGCCCTGAAGCGCCGCCACGGCAAATCCGCCGCTGAAGCTGAAGGCGTTCAGCATCTCCGCGCCAGGCGTCAGCCGCAGCCAGCCCGCCAGCCTGCTCCGATTGGCGCGCTGGTCGATGTAAAAGCCGGTCTTGTGTCCATGCCGCACATCGACAAGAAATCGCCGCCCGTCCTCGTCGATCTCGATATGGGGCGGCGGCTCTTCCCCGGCGAGCATGCCGACGGCAGCGGGCAAGCCTTCCTTGCCGCGGATGTCCACGTCGCTGCGCTCGTAGATTCCGCGCACGCCGGGCACGATCTCGGCCAGCATCTCGGCCAGCCGGGCCTTACGCGCCTCGATCCCGGCGGTCAGCGCCTGCACGACCAGCCAGTCGGCGTAGCGGTCCACGATCAGGCCCGGCAAGCCGTCGCTTTCGGCGTGGACGAGGCGCACTGCGGGGCGTTCGCCCTGCGCAAGGCCTGCCCGCGCCGCGACGGCCCGCTCCAGCCGCGCCCGCCAGAACGAATCGTCCAGCGGTTCCAGCGCATCCCAGGTCAGGACGTGAACGCGGATCTGGGAATGGCCGTTCCAGTAGCCGCGGGCCAGGAATGCCCCGTCGCGCGTCTGAAGCTCGATCAGGTCGCCGTCGGCAGGGTTGCCGCGCACGCCCCGGATCGCGCCGCTGAACACCCACGGGTGACGGCGCTCGAACATATCGAGCCGGTCATCGCGGATGAAGGCGGCGGGGTAGACCCGTTCGGCTGGCTCAGTCACGGGACGAGCCGCGCCCGCTGAGCCTGCCCAACAGCCAGGCGAGCGCCGTCAGCGGCGGGACCCAGCGCAGGTCGGCGTCGAGCGGCGCGGGCGTCGGCTCGGCGGTGGCGTCAAAGGCGAGCAGGTGCAGCCGGTCGATGTGCCCGACGAGGTCTTTGGGGAAGGACTGCACGTCGAGCGCCTGCAAGATGCGCTGGGCGAGCGCGGGCCGGTTGTCCATGAGCGTGGTGAAAATCTCGATGACCTCGTCCTCGTTGATGCGGCGGGCGGCAGCGCGCTCGATGCCCAGCGGCGATTGCAGCGTCACGTGTGGATCGGCGGCCACGTCCTTTGACCACTCGGCGTTCGGGTCGCTGTACACGTACTTCTTGCCGTAGACGTAGAAATACTCGACCACGGCGCGGCGCGGCTGGCCGGTGTCGCGGCGCTTCGTGGAGAGCAGCAGGAGCGCCTGTCCAATCAGCGCGCCGAAGCCCATTCGCCACAGCGCGATCAGGATGCTCGACCAGGGTTCCTGGACCGTGCCGCGCGCAGCCGGAAGCCCACGCGGCGCAAATTCATTCAGCATCGTTCTTCCCTCAAGGTATGCATGTGCATGGCGGCAGATGCCACAATAAAACCTGACCCGCCACTATCATACTACGCGCGCGCCGGGAGCGCTGTTGCATGGGGAAAAGGACAGGGGACAATCGCATCAAAGGGTCCTCACCCCCGGCCCCTCTCCATGTCCGCCACCCCCAGACCACCCATTGAACGCAAGCGTTCAATGGGAACCCGGTCGGGGACCCCGACGGCATGGAGAGGGGGTCAGGGGGTGAGGCGTCTTCCTGCTGCCTGCCTTAATGGCGGATTTTGATGCGATTGCTCTGATGGGGAGAAGGACAGGGGGTAAAGAAGTCCTGCACCACGCTTCCCGATTGCAGCTTGGGCGCGCGCTCGGTTATGATCTGGGCGTACCACGGGGGAGTACCCCTCAGCAAAGGAGTCGATGGAAGATGGCCAACATTGAGCGTAATGCGAGCGCGGTCTGGCACGGAACGCTGCGCGAGGGCAACGGGAAGATGTCCACGGGCAGCGGTGTGCTGCGCGAGGTCCCGTACACGTTTGCGACCCGCTTTGAACAATCGCCCGGCACGAACCCGGAAGAACTGCTCGCCGCCGCGCACGCCGCCTGTTACAGCATGGCGCTGTCCGCCGCGCTGGCCCGCAAGGAATATACGGTGCACCACATCCAGACGACGGCCACCTGCGTGATGGAGTCGCAACCGACGGGCGGCTTCAAGATCACGACCATGCGGCTGGTGACGCGCGCCAAAGTCGATGACGTGTCGCCGGACGCTTTCCAGACCATCGCCGAAGAGACGAAGAAGACGTGCCCGGTGTCCGGCGCGCTGGCGGCGCTGAACTTCGAGCTGGACGCCGCGCTGGAGTAGGC